>DASSWB010000001.1:0-2874 GCA_035705495.1 Salinimicrobium sp.
GAAAAAAACTGCGCCCAACAATGGCTATGCGCCAGGCGGGAAAAAACAGCTTCGGTTGACAATTTACGAATACGAGAAATGTTGTTTTTCAGAAGAACATTTCGAACTAAAAATCCCGCCCGGCGCATAGCCCGGAACGTTAGCTACAATACTAAACAACCAGTGAATATGAAACAACCTGTAAATATGAAAACTTGTTTCGTAATAATGCCTATAAGTGATAATCCAAATTATGAAAATGGACATTTTAATCGTGTTTACGAACATTTAATTAAACCAGCGTGTGATTTAGCCAAATTTAAACCAATCAGAGCAGATGACATTTTAAGTACAAATCATATCGCTCTCGATATTATTCGAAAAATTATTGAATCAGATATGGCTTTGTGTGATTTAAGTTCTCGTAATCCAAATGTATTATATGAATTAGGTATTAGACAAGCATTTAATAAACCAGTCACACTAATTAAGGATTCTAAAACAAAGCGGATTTTTGATATTCAAGGGTTTAGAGATTTAGAATACGATGAGATTTTACGGATTGACAATGTTCAAGACTCAATTGATTTATTAGCAGAAGCCATAACAAGTACCTATGAGCAAGACGATTCTGAGATTAACTCTTTAATTAAACTTCTAGGCATTACACCTGCAAAAATTGAAAAAGAAACAAAAATTTCAACTGATACAGAATTAATATTAAATTCTCTTTCATCGCTTGAAAAAAGAGTTGGAAATTTTGAAGATATGGAACGAAGAAAAGATTTCCTTAAAAAAAGAGGATTCTATAATAGTAGTAATTTCAATCAAGATAATAATCTAAGACAAACAATCTTTGATGATGATTTTATGAGCGTTAAAGAACTCGCAGAATTAAATAAAGATGATTTGGTTTATCATCAAAGATTCGGAGAAGGAAAAATTATACGTATTGAAAAAGACCCCGACAATCCAAAAAATCTGAAAGGAGATATTTTGTTCGAAAGCGGACCTAAGAGATTATTGTTGTCAATAGCACAATTAAAAAAAGTACTGTAGCTAACATCGGCTATGCGCCAGGCGGGAAAACATTCTTCGGTTGATAAATTACGGATACGAGAAATGAGCGTTTTCAAAAGAACAATTCCGGGTAAAAGCCCCGCCCGGCGCATAGCCGCGAAACGTTGCCCACAATTTAAGAAACATTGATAACTAATAAAATATGGACTACTTTTCAAATGACAAGGTCAACGAAGATGACAGAAGAGATATCGCTTTTCAACTTGTTAATGCTTTGCGAGAAGTTGTTAGTATTTCAAGAAAGTTAAACCAACCGATTTCCTACGAACAAACAATTGATTTAGTACAAGATTTAAATCCAGAAATGTATGAATCAATTACGGTATTATTGGATAGAAAGAATGAAAGTGATTGGGTTAAATATTACAAAGAATTAGCAGACGTACAATCAACACCTGAAAAAGAAGTAAATCCAGTTGACCTAATTGAAAAGGATTTGAAAGATTTGGATAGTCTTGCGCTAAATAAAGACAACAAGAGATTTTTAAAAAAACGAATTAGAGACTATAAAAGTGCGATTGAATATTTTCAACCAAGAAAAATATCGGAACATAAAATACTAAATCGAGACACGTATCTTGCAGACAGAGAAGACCTCAAACTAAAACATAAAATTTATGAGCGCGAAGAATTCGTTGATTACAAATTAGATAGTAACAACGTTCTTCGATTAAGACTTCTGCACCCAGACAATGCAGAAAATATTATCGGAGCGGATTTAATCTACGAACATTTGGACACAAAAAGCGGACAAATTCGTTTCCTACATATGCAATACAAAACTTGGAATAATAAAAGTCTGAATTTTAAAGCTGGAAGTTTAAGCGCTCAAATAGAAAAAATGAGCAAGAACTTATGTCAAGCGGGATACTGTGGAGATGAAAAAGGGAAAAAGACCATTAAAGGTTATAGACTTCCGTATTGTTGTGCTTTTTTACGCCCTACAAGTAAATTACAAAGTTCCGATAGCAAAATGGTAAGCACAGGATTACACGTACCAATCTGCGAAGTAAAGAAGATAATGGAAACTGAAAAATCTCTCAATAAAAAGAACGTTAGTGGAAAAAATGTTTCTTACAAGATTTTCGATGAGCTTTTTAATGCAAGAATGATTGGTTCCAGATGGTTGACTTATGAAGAACATACCAATTTTTATAAAGAGCGTAATTTATTAGATGTTGATAATATAATTAGATTACACGCTCAAGAAATCATCGTATAAAAACTGTGGGCAACATCGGCTATGCGCCAGGCGGGATTTTCGTCTTCGGTTGATAGATTACGGATGCGAGAAATGAGCGTTTCCAAAAGAACTAATTTAGTAAAAAGCCCCGCCCATCGCATAGCCGCGAAACGTTACCACACATTATGAAAAAAGACGATTTAGAAATAGTATTCTTTCACGAATTAGGACATTTTATAGCTCAAGAGTTGAACTATGAAATATACGGGCTTGGAAAAGTTGAATCAATTAAATTTGTAAAATATGAATTTGCAAATGAAATAAGATATCAGGGACAAACAATTCCTGTTGTTCCTGCTAATGCATCCAGAAATGACAAACTAATAAACTTACCTGAAAAAATCGCAGAATTAATTTATGGATGTTACTTTCAAGCAATTTTCACAGGAGAACCCTTAAAAAGCTGTTTTGATATTTATAACGAAAACTCAAAAGGGTATTATGATGCAAAAGATATTGCAGGTGGACTATACCAGTTCAATATTGAGAAAGAGCGTAAAATTTTATACCCATATCTACGTGAAGAATATTTCGGGAAACTTAAAAATAAGAAAACCGATTTTACTCTACTT
>DASSWB010000002.1:0-31131 GCA_035705495.1 Salinimicrobium sp.
ATGGCAACGGGGCTCACCTCTTCCCATTCCGAACAGAGAAGTTAAGCCCGTTAGCGCAGATGGTACTGCTATTTGTGGGAGAGTATGTCACCGCCTTTCTTTAAGGCCCTTGCAGAAATGCAAGGGCCTTTTTTTGTTTATATACATTTTAAAAAATTCATCAAAAACATAAAATTTTTAGCTATAATTGTCGGCAATTTTAGAATAAAAATATTCTGATGAAAAATGTTATTGTTGCCTTACTTCTTTTGATTTTTTTCGGATCATGTAAAAAGAAAGAAGAAACCACAAATGTGATGGTTTTATCCTCAATTCATGGCGCTCATGCTATCAATCCTAATTATTCTTACAAGGATCTTTTTAATATTATTGAAACTTATAATCCCGATATCATCGGTGTAGAAATACGCTCTGAAGACATGGGTCAGGATGATGATTATCTCAAAAATTTTTATCCGCTGGAAATGAGGATGGTGAAGGATTCTTTTCCAACAAAGTCTGAAGGCTTGGATTTCTACGGTGAAGAGGTAAAAGGAAAACTCATTCCCATTGATGCTTTTAAAGATTCTACTTCAGAGTTGGGTCAATATGTTTATTTGGAAAAGCTCCTCGTGAAGGATTCTGTTTTTTCAGAAAAGAAAATGGAAATTGGTCTTAAAGAATTACAAGGGAAACAAACAAAAATGGCTCTTGAATCTTCCGCAGAAGAACTTATGAACGGGATATATGATATGATAACACGTGAATATTATCTCAAACTGGACAGTCTTTTATTAGATACCCCCTATGAGTATTTGTCTGATTTCAATACTAAGAGAGATGTGGAAATAACTGCGAATGCTTTAAATCTTATCAAAAACAATACATCTAAGAAAATCCTTATTTTAGTCGGTGCAAATCACCGTGGAAGGATAATAGATTCCTTGAAAGGAGAAACTAGTATCAAATTGATTGAAAACTTGGAATTTATTTCGATTAAAAAATAAGCTTAAAGCATAATTCGATCTAACTGCATCTTATTCAACGAAAAATGGAAAATTTAATAATGAAAAAATTTGTACTCATTCTTTTCATGGTTTTTTTAATCGCCTGTGGAAAAACAGAAAATAATACTGAATCCGGTAATTCTACAGAGGATAGCAGAATCGAAATTTCAAATATGCTTGATCAATGGCACAAAGCGGCATCAGAAGCGGATTATAATGGGTATTTTGAACTCATGGCGGCAGAATCCGTTTACATTGGTACCGACGCTAAGGAAAATTGGACCAAAAAAGAATTTATGAAATGGTCAAAGCCGTATTTTGACCGCGGTAAGGCGTGGAATTTTTCTACATTGAAAAGAAATATTTACACAGAAGATATAGGCAAGATAGCTTGGTTTGATGAATTGTTGGAAACGCAAATGGGTATTGCCAGAGGTTCTGGGATACTGATAAGAGAAGGAAATTCATGGAAAATTAAACATTACGTATTGTCACTCACAATTCCTAATGAAAAAGTTGATGAAGTCACTGTTCTAAAAGAAATGGAACGTGAGATTATAAAATAATTCGATTTGACATTATAAAAAGTGTTATCCTCGGTTCTATTTAAAAACAAACTGGATTTCCGTACATTTGAAAAAACAATTTTAAAATTTCAACAATGAAAAAAATACTTTTAATTTTCGCTCTCCTTTTTTCGGGAATTAGCTTCGCACAAATTCAAACCCCACAACCTTCACCTTATGGTAAAATAGAACAAGTTGTAGGTTTAACCGATGTAACCGTTGAATACTCAAGACCTGGGATGAGGGACAGGGAAATTTTTGGTGGTCTCGTACCTTTCGGTGAAATGTGGAGAACTGGAGCAAACGAAAACACGAAAATTACTTTCAGTGATCCTGTTGAAATCAACGGCAAAAAATTGGATGCAGGAACCTACGCGATTTTTACGGTTCCCAGTAAAAACCAATGGGATGTGATTTTTTATTCTGATGTTCAAAATTGGGGGCTTCCTCAAAAATGGGATGATTCAAAGGTTGCTTTAAAAACAACAGCAAAAGTGATTAATATGCCCTTGAATATGGAAACTTTCACAATTCTTATTGATGAACTAAAGAACGATTCCGCAGTACTTAATTTTTTATGGGAGAACACCATAGCGTCATTGGAATTTAAAGTACCAACCGAGGAAAAAGCGATGACAAGTATAAAACAAATAATGAATGGGCCTACTGGATCAGATTATTATGCAGCTGCAAATTATTATTATGAAACCGGAAAGGATTTGAAGCAGGCGTTAAATTGGATCAATAAAGCAGTGAAAGAAAATGATGCATTTTATATTTTAAGAAAAAAGGCACTTATTCAAGCTGAATTGGGTATGAAAAAGAAAGCAATAGAAACTGCAAGACTGTCTCTTGAAGGGGCCAAAAAAGCGAACAATAAGGATTATGTAAAAATGAATGAAGCTTCCATCAAAGAATGGGGTTCATAAGATGGTGCAATAATTCCTGAAAATTTAGAAACGCGGCAACATTTGCTGCGTTTTTTTATGATTTCGCCATAAAATCAAAAGCTCCTTTTCTTAAATTAATTCCGTATTCAAGATAAGCCTTTAAACAAGCTGAAAAATTGGCCCATCCTTCCGTATTTTGCTGTAGCCATTTTATTCCGGACTCATCGTTTTCCATTTCTTTTTCAGTAATGCTTACCAATGTGGCAGCACTTCCCGTAGGCGTTAAAAAAATCTCGACCAGTGTTTGGGTTTCCGCAGCACCATCCCATAAAAATGAAATCTTTTGGTTTGGCACAACCTCGGTAACTTTTATGGGGACATCAACATCAAACTCGGGAAAGTTCCAGATCAAGCTTTTTCCTGTTTCCATTCGACCATTACTTTTGGAAATAAAATAATTTGTCATTCCTAATGGATCCACAATCGCCTCGAAAACTTCATTGATTGATTTACTGATTTGTATGTTCGTTTTGATTTGAAGTTTTTTCATTCCATAAAATTTTGGTTATCACACTTCTAATTTCTCAGATTTGAAAAATTGATTCAGAAAAATTGCTAATAACATGACGACTGCGCAGCCCAGAACATTCAACCATAAATATGGCATAATCTCCATCGCCCAAACAATAATTACGACTACCTGCGTTATGAGGGCCGCGTAAAAAACTGCGTTACTTCGAACAAATTTAATAAAGAATGCCAATAAAAATATACCCAAAACATTTCCGTAGAAAATGGATCCAATAATATTGACCAGTTGAATCAAATTATCAAAAAGATCGGCTACACTTGCGACCATTATTGCGATGATTCCCCAAATAAGCGTAAACCATTTTGATGCTTTCACATAATGATCTTCGGTTTTATCGGGAACATTTCTTTTGTATAAATCTACAGCGGTTGTAGATCCCAATGCATTTAATTCTGAAGCTGTGGATGACATTGCGGCACTGAGAATTACCGCCAACAATAAACCCACCAATCCACGAGGAAGGTAGGTGAGGATAAAATGAATAAAAACATAATCTTTATCGTTGCTCTCCGCATCTTTGTCGGCTGCTTCAATAAACATCCTGGCATCTTTTCTCATTTCCATCTCTGCCTTATCCAACTTGATCAATTCTTCGGATAAAATTTTACTTTCTTCTGAAGTCTTGTCTTCTATTTTCGAATAAGAAAAAGTGGTTTTCCGTTTTACTTGCTGAATACTATCGTGTGTTACAACCAAATCCTTATACTGTTCCGAATAATCAGAAGATAAAACTTCGCTGGTCGCGGAAGGGTTGAAATTCAAAGGTGTCTGGTTGAACTGATAAAAAACAAAAACCATCACACCCACCAATAAGATGAAAAACTGCATCGGAACTTTCAACAATCCATTAAAGATCATTCCCAACTGACTTTCTCTAACAGATCGGCCGCTTAAATAACGCTGTACCTGACTCTGATCCGTTCCGAAATAAGAAAGCGCCAAAAATGTGCCTCCAATAATTCCGCTCCAGAAGGTGTATCTATTATCAAAATCGAAAGAAAAATCCAGTACGTCCAATTTTCCATTTACCCCGGCAATCTCCAATGCATTTGTGAAGCTGATATTTTCCGGAAGAGCATCAATGATCAGAAAAAACACAATAAACATTCCCGTAAAAATCACTGCCATTTGCTGCTTCTGTGTTACGCTCACAGCTTTTGTTCCTCCAGAAACGGTATAAATAATGACCAAAATCCCGATGATAATGTTGAGTGTTGTCAAATTCCAACCCAATACTGCGGAAAGAATAATCGCGGGCGCAAATATGGTTATTCCTGCAGATAAACCCCTTTGAATGAGAAACAGAACCGCAGTAAGCGTCCTCGTTTTTTTATCGAAACGGGTTTCCAAGTATTCATAGGCGGTGTAAACTTTGAGTCGGTGATAAATGGGAATAAAAACAACACAGATTATGACCATTGCAATGGGCAATCCGAAATAAAATTGAACGAAACCCATTCCGCTGTGAAAAGCCTGACCTGGTGTAGAAAGAAAGGTAATGGCACTTGCTTGCGTTGCCATAACTGATAGACCTATTGTCCACCACCGCGCTTCATTTCCTCCTCGGAGATAATCTTGAACATTTTTTCTGCCCCTGGTTTTATAAACACCGTAAAGGACTATAAAAAGTAAGGTTGCCGAGAGAATGAGCCAGTCAATTATTTCCATTTATGAAAAGGTGTTCATGAAAAAATAAAACAACAGAATATATAACGCATTGGTAATAAGTACAATGGTATATGATTTTTTCCAAATGTACTTTGCGGGCTTCTCATCCATAATTTCTATTCTTTTCCAATTGAAATTAAATTTGCAAAAAGGCGGTAGGCTCCTGGAACACCTTCGGGGAATTGTCTAAAAAAACTTAATCCGGTATAAATATAATAGCCTTTTCCGTATTTCGCCACTAAAAGACTTCCGTTTTTCTGATTCTCCCCTAAATCGTGGGCGGAAAGAATTGCATTGAATTCCTTGGACCATTCGTCCGGGAAATAAAGTCCGCGTTCTTGGACCCAGTTCTCGAAATCTGCTTTTGTAATTTTATTTGGAGTATTCAAAACAGGATGTTCTGGCGTTAAAAAAATAATTTTCGCTTCTTCATCCGTTACCCGGTCTTTTGACAGTTTGAGCGGGAAAGGTGCAATGTTTTCAACTTTCACTCCGCGATTGGTATTATACTGTACAATCAGGTTTCCTCCATTTTTTACAAATTCAAAAAGAATGTCCTGCTTAAAATTTAAGGTTTCAGAAATATTATAAGCCCTTATTCCCATAACCACTGCATCAAAATTTTTCAAACTTTGTGATGAAATTTCTTCAGGTTTTAAAATCGCAACCTCATAACCAATTTGTTCCAGACTTTGCGGCACCACATCACCGGCGCCTTCAATATACGCTACACGCTTCCCTTTTTTATCAATTTTCAGTTTCACCGTTTTAAATTCGGAAGGGAAAAGAATGATTTGAGGTTTAATATGTTCATAATTTATTTGATCAATTTTTTGGGAAAAAGTCTCGCCATTACTTTCAATTTTTGCCGTCATCACAATGCTTTCCGCATTTTTTGGAGGAGTGATTTTAAATCTGATGAGTTTTTCTTCCCCTTTTTCTTTCAAAGAAATCTTTACTTCTTTGGGTTCAATTTGCCAGTTTTCAGGATGCGCTATACTTAATTTTCCAGAAAAATTTTCTTTGAATGATTTTACCTTGATCGTCACATCTTGTGTGGTGGAATCTGGAAATATATAAACCGCTTCAAGAGCCGCAACTGAAACATCTGGAATGATTTTAAATGGAGCATAGACGGCGCCATGGATAATATCATTTTCCCTATACACAATTTCTCTTTCAAAAGGAATCGAACTGCCTTCAATTTCAATGTTGAAAATAACCTGATGATGATTGGGTGTTTCGGGCAATCCTCGTAATAGCTGGTTATCCACGGAATACATTCCAACACTTCCTTTTTTTTCCAACCAATACGGCGTCGTGTAGGGCGTGTCTTCTTCAATTTTAAACTGAAAGCTTTCTTCCCACTTCTGATTGTTTTTTAAAGGTTTTTCAGAATCTAAAAAATCTTTTCCGGAGGAAGTTTTAATGCCAGAAAGTGAGATTTGCGCTGGACTCCTGTTTATAGCTTCTAAACTAATGGTTATGGTTTCCCCTTTTGTCGCTGTTTTTTGATCGGCAATGGCTTCCAAATATAAACCCGCACATGCAGCAATGATTTCTTTTATTTCTGTGGATTTTATTTTTCTCCAATGATCATTTTCCAATTTTTGAATCAAAGAATATGCTTTCACCAACTGTGGCAAACTGGCGGAAGGATTTTTGAAATCAAAATTTTGTTGCACATCCGTTAGAATGTCGCCAATTGTTGCGCCTCCTTGAACCCGTTTCCATGAAGTGTCAATTCCTTCAAAAAGATTGCTCTTGTTTTCGGGGAGTTTTCCCTTGAGAAGTTCCAAATATTCGATTTCGCTTCCGCGGACTTCGGTGCTCCCAAAACCTTGTGATTGGTGCTGACTCCGACTCAATGCTGAAATTTCGGTGTTGGATTGACCAAAAAGGGGGTAATAAACACCACTTTCAATTTTTAAAAAATTCGATTTGTCGACTTTTTCAAAAGCTTCATGACTTCCGTAGAACCACCAAGAAGTGTTATAAAACAATCTTTTTGGTTGCCAAGGTTCAACAATTTCAAGTTGTTGGGGAAAAACACTTTCTTTTGAGGCCAAATCAAAAGCATTTACACTTAAAATTGCAGATGCAGTGTGATGGCCGTGGGTTTTACCCGGTGTTCTATGGTCAAATCGATTTATTATAATATCTGGCCGGAATTTTCTGATGGCCCAAACAACATCTTTCAAGACTTCTTCTTGGTCCCAAATATTGAAGGTTTCCTCCGGATTTTTTGAATATCCAAAATCGTTTGCGCGTGAAAATAATTGTTCGCCTCCATCAATATTTCTTGCGGCTAATAATTCTTGGGTTCGAATGACACCAAGACTTTCCCTGATTTCCGGTCCTATTAAATTTTGTCCGCCGTCGCCACGAGTTAAGGATAAATAGGCTGTTCTGGCGTTTTTTTCATTTGCAAAATAGGAGATGATTTTCGTGTTTTCATCATCTGGATGTGCGGCGATGTAGAGAACCGATCCGAGGAAATTCAGTTTTTCCAACTTTTGATAAATTTCCGACGAACTTAGTGGTTCAGGCTTTTGTGCGGAAAGAAAGAAAGGGAAAAACAATATGAGGAGGAGAAAATATGATTTCTGCATTTTGTAATTATGGTTTAAAAGCAGTTCAAATATAACAATAGGAAATGAAAAGCTGCTAAAGCGCATCTTTACCTTCATCAATTAATACTTCTTTTTCAAGAATGGAAACAGCTTTTTGTAAAATGAGATTGTTTGGGTATGTAATAAATTCACCCTCAGAAGTCCGCAAATGCAGATGAAAAGCTTTGATATCTTCAATGTATGCTTCAATGGGCATTTCTTTATCGTGGATTTTTATTTTGTCTCCAATCTTATATGGAAATGAAAAAAACATGATCACTCCAGAGGTAATATTGCTTAAAATGGACCAAGTAGCAAACAAGGCAACACCAACTACGGCAAAAACCGAAGAAAAAATAATGGTCAATTTCTCCACTTCAACACCCCACGCGAGAAGAAGCAAAAATATTCCGATGAAATAAATTAATAGATTAATGTATCTGATCATTAATCGGGTCCGCGTCAAATTTAATCCTTCAATTCGACCTGTTTTTTTCGCAAGCTTTCTTAACATGAGCCTGAACAGGTACAGCACCGAAATGATCACAAGAGAATAAATAATTCCAGCAGAATTGATGTCCCAGAATTCTTTCATATCGATTTATTTTATGCAAAGATATGGCTTTGAAAGCTTTTACTTTTTCTGAAATCAAAAATTGTTTTTTTCTTTCAAATCTTCTGCAATTTGAAGAAGGTTTTCATAAATTAAATGAGTTGGAAGTCCTACTACATTGGGATAGCTTCCTTCAATTCGGTGAATTCCAATAAGTCCGATCCACTCTTGAATCCCGTATCCTCCCGCTTTGTCGAAAGGTTGAAAAGTATCAATATAAAACTGGATTTCTTCCTCGGTAAAATCTTTAAAGGTTACAAAAGTGGAGCAATTAATCGTTTTGCTGAATTTTTTTGTTTTAAAACAAACCGAGGTGATTACTTCGTGGGTTTCCGCGGAAAGGGAAGAAAGAATCTTTTCGGCCTCAATGGAATCTTTGGGTTTTCCCAATGCTTTTCCTTTATGCCATACAATTGTATCGCTTGTTATAAGAATATCATTTCTTTTTAAATCTGAAAAAGAGGCTGCTTTGAGTTCTGCGAGATAATCTGTAATTTGAGAGGCTTCGAGCTCTAATGGAAATATTTCCTCAACAGGTTTTAACCTGACTTCAAAATCAATTCCCAGTTCGTTTAAAAATTGCTGACGTCGAGGTGAACCGGAAGCCAAAATAATGTTGAAATCTCTTAATTTTCCCTGTAGCATAAATGAAATAATGATTCGGTTATAATTCCCGCTCGGTTATTTTTAATAGCGTATTCAAAATTAGAATATCAGGCCGAAGAAAATTATGATAATACGAATAATTGTGGCGCATCATGCGTTGAAGCGCATTTTTATCTTTGCAAAGAAAGGAAATATTGTTGATGAGTTCCTCTTCATTGGTAAAAGCCAAATAATTTTTTTCATTTTCAAAATCGCCAGTGGTTTCATAAACAAGTTCTTCTGAAACGATGGCTCGGGAAGCCGCTATATATTCTCCAAACTTCCATCCAATTGAATTGTGCAATCCGTTGGTCGCTACGCAAATATTTGATTGTTTTATGAGCTTCAGGAAGTTTTTTCTTTTTGAAAATTCCGAATCGAGTAGCAAATCTTTATCGCAAACCTGGGATGAATAGTTGCTTTTTTGAACGCCAACCGTTGCAATTGATCCAAATTCCTTTTTTAAACTTTTGGCAACATTCATCCTTTTTTCGTTCATTTTTTTCCAACGGTCTTGTAGGTGGGAAAGCGAAGCCGTTTTAGGATCCCATAAACGGGTAATGAAAACGATTCTGGTTTTATTATTCGGCACAGGGTAATATTCGAAATCGTTTGGATTAAAAGTGTTCGTCAAATATTTTTTATACACGTATGTGTTTTTCAAACGATCTTTTATTGACAAATTTGTGGAATCAAAATTTGCGGACATCGGATAATTAAAACCCAGCGGATGGACTTCACAATTTTCCGGAGCGAAATCTTTTATTTTTTGATTGAAACTTCTTTTAAAATAATAATCGGCTTTTATCTGTTCTTTAAAATGCTGAAGATTAGGTTTCTCAAGATCATGGATCCAAAAAAAACCATCTAGCGTGTCATAAATAACATTGTATTTGTCATTCACTTTCACATGCAGCAAAGGTTTGAAAGGATCTCCCGAAAAAGGTTTTATGACCAGATCAATAACCCCATTTTTTCTCAATGTTTCAAAACCAACATATAACTGAGAAAGATGTGGACTCGGAAAATATTGAATTTCGCACTTTATGAGGGGTTTCATTACTTGTTGTTTGTTTTATCATCCCGTATAGTGGAATTCGAATTAAAAATAAAGGTTTTGACAATCATCACCAAAATAGGAGCTAAACCTTAAGAATAGTTTAATGAATTTAAAAGTGGTCCAATCTTGTCGTCGGGATTTTGTTTCTACTTTACTTTGGTTAAATTAGCCCACAATATTTAAAAAACATACAAATGAAATATTTTTCAAAATCGCTTCTTTTTTTGTTTTTCGCTATCGTATTATGTCTTTCCATTAACGCACAAGAGGTTATGGAGAACAATCAGCAGTATTTTAGTGAATTTATGAATCGGGAAGGGAACTATTTTAGATCGGCTTCCGGAAAACCGGGAATTGGTTATTGGCAAAACGAAACCGATTATCAAATTGAAGCCACCCTCAACGATAAAAATCATACAATTACTGGGAAAGTTACGCTGACCTACACGAATAACAGTCCGGAAGCACTTGATTTTATCTGGATGTATCTTGAACAAAACAGATTTACTGAGGATTCCCGAGGTTATCTAACTACTCCCATTGAAGGAAACCGGTATAATGGTGATATTGAAGGAGGTTATAGCATTACAGGACTGGAAGCAACGACAGAAGGATCGAAGTCTGACAAATATGTGATTTCAGATACCAGAATGCAAGTATTTTTTGCAAAACCGATTCCGGCAGAAGGAGGCAAAGCAACTGTTTCAATGAATTTCAGTTATAAAATACCCGTTGAAGGAATGGATAGAATGGGAAGATTGGAAGTTGAAGATGGTACCATTTACGCAATGGCGCAATGGTTTCCGCGTACTGCCGTATTTGATGATGTTGAAGGATGGAATGTTGAACCTTACTTAGGTGCAGGTGAGTTTTACTTGGATTATGGAAATTACGACTATAAAATTACGGTTCCTTATAATCACATCGTGGTAGCTTCGGGGGAATTGCAAAATCCGGAAGAGGTTTTATCGGATAAGGTGCTAAAAAGATATAGAAAAGCGATGGAAAGTGAAGAGACCGTATTTCTGATCAAACCGAACGAGATAGGAAAATCTTCTGTTATGGCAAAAAGTAGCGGTACCTCAACCTGGCATTTTAAAATGGAAAATTCACGTGATGTTGCCTTTGGTTCTTCTAAATCATTTATTTGGGACGCAGCTAAAATCAATTTGCCAAGTGGCAAAAATGCTATGGCGCAATCCGCATATCCAAAGGAAAGTGCGGGCGAAGGAGCTTGGGGGCGTTCAACCGAATATTCCAAAGCTTCTGTAGAGTATTATTCCCAGAAATGGTTTGAATATCCTTATCCAGTGGCGGTAAATGTCGCTGCGGATATAGGCGGAATGGAATATCCCGGGTTGAATTTTTGCAGTTGGAAAAGTGAAGGTGAATCTTTATGGGGAGTGACAGATCACGAATTCGGTCACAATTGGTTTCCAATGATTGTTGGGAGCAATGAAAGAAGATATGCTTGGATGGATGAAGGTTTTAATACTTTTATCAATCATTACAGCACGCTGGCATTCAACAATGGAGAATATCCATCTAACTTAGACAGGCCAAGGTTTTTAACGAGATGGTTTACGAGTCCTGCAAGAGAAGGAATCGATACTTACCCTGATGCAACCAATCTTCGGAACTTGGGTATGACTGCCTATTACAAACCTGCTATTGGTTTGATTTTGTTGAGGGAATATATTTTAGGAGAAGAACGATTTGATTTTGCTTTCAAATCTTATATTGAAACTTGGGCTTATAAACATCCGCAACCCAGGGATTTCTTTAACCACATGGAAAATGTGGCGGGAGAAAATTTAGCTTGGTTCTGGAAAGGCTGGTTCTACGGAACTGGAAATATCGATTTGAAAATTGAAGAGGTGAAGGAAGAAGAAGGAAACTATATTATTAGCATCACCAATGATGGTGAAATTCCGATGCCTATTGAAATGGAGGTAACTTTTGAAGATGGATCAACTGAAAATCACAAATTACCAGTTGAAATATGGCAACGAACCGACACTTGGGATTATTTGATTCAGACAAACAAAAAAATCGAAAAAGTTGAATTGGATCCAAATAAAGCACTTCCGGATGTAGATGCTTCCGATGATGTGTGGCCTGGACAAGAGAAAGAATAAACTTTTTTGAACTAAAAAAATGAAGCCGCTATTTTTAGCGGCTTTTTTTATAAACCAGAAACTGAAAATCTTGGGTGCCTAATTTCTATTTTGGAACAGCTTTTTTTCTTTGATCATTGCGGTGGTGGTTTCAGGTAACATATCCTCCCATCCCGATTCGCCATCCACAATCATTTGGTGCACCTCTTGAGAATAGATGTCCAAAACCGAAGGATCATAATCTGTAATGTCAATTACGCGGCCATTGTCCAAGAAAAATTTATATAATTCTTTCATTCGGGGATGGACTTTCAAATTTTTACTGGTCGTGATTTCTCCCGTTTCTTTATCTTTTAACGGATATAAGTAAATTTTTAAATCCCTAAAAAATAGCTTTCCAAAAGCCTCCAGAATGCCGCCGCTCAAATGTCTGTAATATTTTTCATCAAAAATCTCAATGAAGGTTTTTACGCCCATTGTTAGTCCCATTCGCGCTTTGGTGTGTTGCGAAAAATACTCGACAACTTTATAATATTCCTGAAAGTTTGAAATCATCACTGTCTGTCCCAATGAACATAAAAGTTTCGCACGATCCAAGAAATCTTTTTCATCAATCTCTCCTTCACTTTTTAAATTTGACAAAGTGATTTCAAAAATAACCGTGGTATTTTCTTTCTGAACCTTTTTTTCATTGATAAAAAGTTCAAGGGATTTTTCGTACATGCTCATATTCACAAGCGTCACAGGGCGAAAACTTCCACGTAACGTAAGAATGTTTTTTTTGTAGAGTACACTTGCAGGCAAAACCATATTGCCATCTGGGGCAAACATGACCGCTTCGGTCATGTCGTTTTTGACAAGTTGCAGACTCATTAATCTATTATCAACGTCTTGAAATAAAGGACCGGTGAAATTAATCGTGTCTATTTCAATTTGATCTTTATGCAGATGGTCATGAAGTGTTTTTAATAATTTCTTCGGATTGTCATAATGGTAAAACGCACCGTAAATTAAATTCACACCCATTGTACCCAAAGATATTTGTTGGAGTCCGGCGTTGTTTTCGTGCAGTTGAACATGAAGTATTATTTCGCTGAAATCTTCTTCTGGATGTACTTGAAACCTGATGCCGAGCCAACCATGGCCTTTATACATCTTTGCAAAATCTATGGTGGCCACTGTATTCGCAAAACTGAAAAACAACTTATTGGGTTGATCTTCGCGGGAAATCCTTTTTACGATCAATTCCGTTTCATAGCGAAGCATGGTTTTAAGCCTTGCTTCGGTGACGTATCTACCTTGTGGTTCCACACCATAAATCGCATCACTGAAATCCTTGTCATAAGCGCTCATTGTTTTCGCAACTGTGGCAGAAGCTCCTTCTTCTCGGAAAAAATTTCTTACTGTTTCCTGTCCGGCGCCTATTTCGGCAAAGGTCCCATAAATGTTTTCATTGTAATTGATACGAAGTGCCTTGCTTTTTATAGAAGGAATTTCATCAAAATTTCGATCTCCTTGAACTGTAACCGGCATAATCCTGAATTTTTTTATTCCGTATAAATTTAAGCATATTAAAATTTATCTACGGCAACTTTGTAGGTGGGATCTTCCAAAATATTGACCTCAATGATTTCATCGGCATTTTTTAAAAGATTCCTGCAATCGGCACTTAAATGTTTTAAATGAAGTTTTTTTCCTTGCTTCTGATATCTTTCCGTTAATCTATTGAGAGCTTCAATTCCGGACATATCCACAATCCGACTCTCAGAAAAATCAATGATTACTTCTTCAGGGTCGTTTATAATATCAAATTTGTCATTGAAGGCTTGAATAGATCCGAAGAAAAGCGGGCCATAAATTTCGTAATGTTTCACGCCCTTGTCATCCATATATTTTCTTGCGCGGATTCGTTTCGCATTGTCCCAAGCAAAAACCAAAGCCGAAATTATCACGCCAACTAGCACGGCCAAAGCCAAATTATGAAGAAAAACCGTAACCAACGTCACCAATACGATCACCAAAACATCGGATTTTGGCATACGCCGAAATGTTCTAAAACTTGCCCATTCAAAAGTTCCTATTGAAACCATTACCATAACTCCCGTTAATGCCGCCATTGGCAAAAGTTCGATAATATCTGCCGCAAACATGATAAAACAAAGCAGCATAATTGACGCAACAATTCCCGAAAGTCGTGCTCTTGCACCAGAAGAAACATTAATTAAACTCTGTCCTATCATTGCGCAACCTCCCATTCCAGAAAATAATCCAGATAACATATTCGCGCTGCCTTGTGCAACGCATTCCCGGTTTCCGTTCCCACGGGTTTCGGTGATTTCATCGACGATATTCAACGTGAGCAGACTTTCAATTAGACCAACTCCGGCCATAATAGCCGCGAAAGGGAAAATAATTGTCAAGGTTTCCCAAGTAAAAGGAACGCTTGGAATGTGAAATGGTGGAAAACCACCATTTATTGATGCAATATCACCGACTGTTTTCGTGTCAATTCCGACGAAAGCCACAATGGCGAAAACGGTCAATATCGCGGTGAGTGAAGCGGGGATTACTTTCGTTAATTTGGGCATTCCCCAAATGATGAGCATCGTTAATAAGACCAAACCCAACATAATATAAAGTGATGTTCCCGTCATCCAAACAAGCTCACCCGCTTCGTTAAGTGTTTTAAACTGATCCAATTGTGCCATAAAAATGATAATTGCCAATCCGTTTACAAATCCAAATATCACTGAAGTGGGTACGAGTCGGATTAATTTTCCAAGTCTGAAAACACCTGCTAAAATTTGAATGGTCCCCGCCAAAATCACGGTGGCAAAAACATATTCGGGTCCGTGTGAAATTGCTAAAGCTACAATTACCACAGCAACAGCGCCAGTTGCTCCTGAGATCATTCCCGGTCTTCCGCCAAAAATGGAAGTTATTAATCCCATTACAAAAGCTGCGTACAATCCCGTTAAAGGAGAAAGTCCTGCAATAAGTGCAAACGCAACTGCTTCTGGAACCAAGGCCAAGGCGACGGTGAGTCCCGCCAATATTTCAGTTTTATAATCGATTTTCTGCTTGAAATCGAACAGATTTACAATCTTTTTCATTGTTTTTTGATGTTAAAAATTAGATAGATTCCTCACGGAACCACTGGAATAAAATAAAATCATCTTCTGAAAAGAATTTCAGGGTGGCGTAATGCCAGAGGATACTATGAATTTATTGTAAATCATAAGAGTGGGCAAAAATAGTTTTTTTTGAATTAATAGAAATCTTTCCTTTTTAAAAAAATGTTATCATTAATTTGAAGGCTCAAAATTATCCTACCTTTGTAGCAAATTCTAGTTATGGCGCATAAAGCAGGTTTTGTAAATATTATCGGGAACCCAAACGTAGGGAAATCGACTTTGATGAATGCTTTTGTCGGTGAAAAACTTTCTATTATCACTTCAAAAGCGCAAACCACAAGGCATCGGATTCTCGGAATCGTGAATGGCGAAGATTTTCAGGTAATTTTAAGCGATACACCAGGAATCATCAAACCAGCCTATGAATTGCAAGCTTCGATGATGGATTTCGTGAAATCTGCTTTTGAAGATGCCGATGTACTGGTTTATATGGTAGAACTGGGAGAAAAGGAACTTAAGGATGAGCAGTTTTTCAATAAAATAATCAATTCTGAGATTCCCGTTCTTTTGCTTTTGAATAAAATAGACAAAGGCGATCAGCAGTCGTTGGAAGATCAAGTTCAATTGTGGCAGGAAAAAGTTCCCAATGCAGAGATTCATCCAATTTCGGCGCTGCAAGGTTTTAATATATCAGAAGTTTTTAATCGTATCGTGGAATTGCTTCCGGAGTCACCTGCTTTTTATCCCAAAGATACCTTGACCGACAAGCCTGAACGATTTTTTGTCAATGAAATAATCAGGGAAAAAATATTGATGCATTATAAAAAGGAAATTCCATACGCCGTGGAAATTGATACGGAAGAATTTTTTGAAAGTGATAATATCATCCGAATGCGAAGTATAATAATGGTGGAACGCGAAACGCAAAAAGGAATTATTATAGGCCATAAAGGCGCGCCGTTAAAAAGAGTGGGAGTAGAGTCAAGAAAGGATTTGGAAAAATTCTTCGGAAAGCAGGTTCATCTGGAACTTTACGTAAAAGTGAACAAAAACTGGCGAAGCGATTCAAAACAACTGAAACGTTTCGGATATTCGAAAGAATAGAGAACTTGTTGTGAGACCGCTGCGCTGCTGGATTTAAGATGATGATTCTATCTTTATTCTTTTTTCTTTGACCGCAGCATTCTTTTTTCCAATAGATTAAGATTAAACCACTAATTTTGCACCCCATTAAATAAAAGAGTATGAGTAGTATAGTAGCCATTGTAGGAAGGCCAAATGTAGGGAAATCAACTTTTTTCAACCGGTTGATCCAGAGAAGGGAAGCTATTGTAGATTCGGTTAGCGGAGTCACTCGTGATCGTCACTACGGAAAGTCGGACTGGAATGGTCGTGCTTTTTCTATTATTGATACCGGCGGATATGTGATAGGAAGTGATGATGTTTTCGAGGCTGAAATCGATAAACAAGTCGAATTGGCCATCGCGGAAGCAGATGCAATCATTTTTATGGTTGATGTTGAAACCGGTGTAACCTCAATGGATGAAGATGTTGCGCAGCTTTTAAGAAAATCTCAGAAGCCCGTTTTTTTAACTGTAAATAAAGTCGATAATTCGAAGCGTCTGGAAAATGCGGTCGAATTTTATGCATTGGGATTGGGCGAATACTATCCAATTGCCAGTATCAGCGGAAGTGGAACCGGGGAATTGCTGGATGCCCTTATAGAATCTTTGCCGGTTGAAGAGGAAGAAGAGGAAGAAGAATTGCCAAGATTTGCCGTTGTTGGTCGGCCAAATGCTGGGAAATCATCGTTCATAAATGCGCTTATTGGCGAAGACCGATACATTGTAACCGATGTTGCCGGAACTACTCGTGATGCCATTGATACCCGATATAACCGCTTCGGATTCGAATTCAATTTGGTTGATACCGCTGGAATCAGAAGAAAATCAAAAGTAAAAGAAGATATAGAATTTTACTCTGTAATGCGTTCTGTTAGGGCCATTGAACATTGTGATGTTTGCTTAATTGTGATGGATGCACAACGAGGCTTTGACGGACAAGTTCAAAATATTTTTTGGTTGGCGGAAAGAAACCGAAAAGGAATTGTTATTCTCGTCAATAAATGGGATTTGTTGGAGAAAGAAACGCAAACGCTGAAAGAATACGAAGATAATATCCGAAGGGAAATTGCACCTTTTACAGATGTTCCAATCATTTTTATATCAGCTTTGACCAAACAACGTATTTTTAAAGCCATAGAAACGGCGGTAGAAGTTTATAAAAATAGAAGTAAAAAAATTAAGACAAGTGTACTGAATGAAGTGATGCTTC
This sequence comes from Salinimicrobium sp., assembly GCA_035705495.1. Lineage (GTDB taxonomy): Bacteria > Bacteroidota > Bacteroidia > Flavobacteriales > Flavobacteriaceae > DASSWB01. The sequence goes on from DASSWB010000002.1 coordinate 17,218, forward strand.
CTATCATTGAAAATCAGCCCCCACCGGCCCTTAAAGGGAAATACGTGAAAATCAAATACTGTATGCAGTTGCCAACGCCGCAGCCACAATTCGCATTTTTTTGTAATTTGCCACAATATGTAAAGGAACCCTATAAAAGATTCATTGAAAATAAGTTACGAAAGGAATTCAATTTTACGGGAGTACCTGTTTCAGTGTATTTCAGAAAAAAATAAGACGCAAATTTTGTATAGAATCCCTCTTTTGAGGGATTTTCTTGTTTCAATTATTAGCATTTTAAGTAGAAGGGCTTAAATTTGCCAAATGAAAAAATTTTTCCTCCCTCTCATAATCCTTTTTATTTTACCGTTTACAGCACTTGCACAAGATTTCCAAATCACGGGAACCGTTTTGGAAAAGGGAACAAACCTGCCTTTGGAAGCTGCTACTGTTTATGTTGAAAAAGTCAAAGACAGCGCTTTGGTAACCTACACAATATCTGATTTGGAAGGTAATTTCGTACTTGAAGGCAGTACGGAAGATGACCTCCGACTTTTAATTGCCTACACCGGTTTTGCTCCTTACTCTAAATTGATCCAAAGAGACGCTGAGGCTGTGGATCTTGGAAATATTATTTTGGAACCAGTGAGTAGCGAATTAAGTGAAGTGACAATTACTGCCAACCGTGCGCCGGTAACAGTGAAAAATGATACACTCGAATTTAATGCGGCTTCATTCAATACGCGTCCCGATGCGAATCTTGAAGATGTAATGAAAAAATTACCGGGTGTTGAGGTCGATTCACAGGGAAATATTACGGTGAACGGGAAACCGGTAACACGGATTCTGGTCAACGGAAAGGAGTTTTTTGGCAATGACCCCAAAATTGCGACCAAAAACCTTCCGAAGGAAATTATTGACAAAATACAGGTTGTAGATACCAAAACCAAAGCACAGGAATTTACGGGCGAAGAAGGTGACTCCGAGAATAAAACAATCAATATAACCATCGACGAAGATAAAAGCAAAGGATATTTTAGTCGACTTACCGCTGGCGGAGGAACCGATGAACGCTATGAATTGAGCGGAATCGGAAATTACTTTAAAGACGAATTGCGGGTAAGTATCTTGGCAAGTTCAAACAACATCAATAGTTCAGGATTTAGTTTTGATGAAGTTTTTGATATGATGGGACGAAATGGTGGTGTGAGATCAATTTCAATGAGTGATAATGGCTCTTTCAGTATAAATGGAGCCAGTTTCGGGAGCGATGGCGGAATCACAAAATCTGAAACTGCAGGAGTCAATATCGTGAATGAATGGGATGGAAACAAGGATGCAAGCTTGAATTATTTTTACGGAAGAAATGATACCGAAACATACACGAAGTTGGAAAGAGAAAATTTTCTTCCTGATTCCCGGTATTTTTTCGAATCTGAAAATAGTGGAAACTATGTAAATGATAGTCACCGTGCCAGTGCGACTTTTGAATTTGAACCCGATACGTTGACCCGTATATCTTTTCAGCCGCGCTTTAACCATAACGACGGATTTTCCACTAATAATTCATTTGCTTCTTCATTGGATGAAAATGGAGACTTAATCAATACCAGCGAAACATCGGATAACCAAGAATCACAGAACACCAATTTTTCCAGTTCTTTGAATTTTACCAAACGCTTTGGTGGCGAAGGTTCTTTTTTAAGTCTGAACTTCAGTAATTCGAACGAAGCAAGAAATAGTGAAAACAACTATTTTTCAGAAAGTAATTTTTTCGATTCTGGAATTACCGAGATTCAAGATCAATTTATTGATGAAGATCAAAAGGAGAATGAATACGAACTTGGAGCAAAAAAGAGAACTGTTCTGGGAAAAGATTTATTTTTGGATGTGTCTTACCAGTTTGAAACCCTTCGGGCGTCAAATAAACGTTCGGTTTTTGAATTCAGTGAAGCAACCCAAGATTACAGTATTTTCAATGATTTGCTAAGTAACGAATTTGATTATATCAGTAACAAACATATTCCGAATGCCGGAATTAAGTATGAAGGCGAAAAATGGAATCTGAGTACGGAAGTCGGTAGTATTTTTACTTCATTGGAAGCAGAGAACATAGCTGCGCAAAATACTTTTAAAACCGATTATACCAATCTTTATTTGAGAGCTTACGCCAGATATGAGTTGAATAAATCAACAAATATCTATCTTAATTACAACACAGATACAGAGGTTCCTAATATCAATCAATTGCAACCAGTTCCCAATATTACTGATCCTTTAAATATCATCGTGGGAAATCCAGAATTGAAACCCGCATATTCGCATAGTTTCTACGGTGGTTTCAGAAAATTCGATATGGCCAAAAAATCTGGGCTATTCTCTTATTTTAATTTCAATATTAAGAACAACAGCGTGGTTCCTGTAACAACTATTGACGAAGATTTGGTAAGAACCACCACCTATGCAAACGTTGACGGTGCCATCAATTCATATATGGGACTTCATTACAACAAACGTTTTAAAAAGGAAAAAAGAGAGTTTCGTTATAGAATTGGGTTCTCTGGAAATTATAACAAGAATGTCGGTTTTACAAATGGCGAGAAATATAATTCACAGCGGTTTACATTTCGTCCCGGAATAACTTTGGGTTATGAAATCGAGGAAATTATATCCATCAATCCTTCTTATAATTTGAGCTGGAACAATACCAAATACAATTTCAATAGCGAGAGGGAAGAAAGTTATGCGAACCATTCAATTTCTATTGATGCCACTACTTACTGGCCAAAAAATGTAGTATTTGGTAATGATATTTCCTATAATCGCTACGGAAATGTGGCTCCTGGTTTTGAAAATTCATCGCTTCTTTGGAACGCCAGCTTAGGGTATAAATTCTGGAAAAATAATGCCACACTGAAGATCAAAGTATATGATTTATTGAATGAAAATGTAAGCACTCAAAGAATGGTGGGAGACGATTACGTTCAGGACACCAATAGTTTGATTTTGAAGCAGTATTTTATGCTAAGTTTTACCTATAAGTTCAGCAAGTTTGGTGGAAAGGATCCGAATGATGGAGGTGGATTTAGGATGTTTTAGATTTCTTTGAAATGCAAGTTAGCGGGATTGGGGCAAAGTTTGAGCTATTTGCGATATAGACATTTCTCTAATCCTGAAAAACTACATTATCGAGATTAATTTTTGATAAACTATTTAAACTTCCGTCTTTCGTTTTAGTACTTCCGGCAAAATTATATATTTGCCCGTCTGATTTTATTTCAATTCCAAGTTCATCATCTCGCTCATAAATTTTATAAGAGGTATTCTTGTTTATAAAATCTAAGAAACAACTATTATTCTTTTTCTGAAACTTGAAATCCGGATTCTTATAGATTGTTTCTATTGGAAAGAAAAATTCTACAGTTTGATCTTTTTTTACCAGAGCATAATTAAGAGTTCTATTATTGATATTATAAAGAATCATTTTTGTATCGTTTTCCGGAATTGTAAATGACAATATTTTTTCAATTCCCTCTCGATCCATATCAATCGTTCTTGTTTTCTTTTCAATCATTTTTTCACCATTCCAAGTTTGTTCTGTCAGAATATTGAATGCGAAGTCTTTTTCTGTGGTAACTATTTTAATTGCTTTTGGTTTATTATTTTCTACTATGAATTCTGAAAATTCGTGCCAACAACATCCAGATTTTGTCATTGTATAAATTTTCTTTTTATTAGAATCAATTTGAAACATTCCGCAATATTCTTGTGCCAATCTTGTAAATGGAAGATTCAGATTGAATGAGTTCTTTTCTGCTAAAAAGATTTTGAATGAAGGTCCGCGGTAACAACTGTTCTGTCCATCCTCTATGGCAAAATCTTTTTTTCCATCAAAATTGAAATCATCATATATTATGACACTTTGTTCTCCATCTGGTAGAGAAACTATATTGGCAAGAACTTCTCCACTATGAAGTGATAATGCAAGTTCTTTAGAATCGACTCTAATTCGTTTTTTATCTGTTTTTGTGTCGTAAATGGTAATTGATCCTTCGCTAAATACCTTTGAAGTATCGTTTATCACAACCTTTCCATAATAATCTTCAGAAAAATTAGCTACTAAAAATTCTGTTTGTGCGGAAGCAAGTTGGGTAAAAGAAAGGAATAATATTAGAAGAAGTATTTTCATATTACAATTTTTTTGAAAATGTCTTCCAGCATTGAATAAGCGATAAATTTGTCATTCACTCATTCCCACTTTTTCAATTGAAAAAAACACTGAATTGATAATTGGTTATTGCTCCATACTAATTGCAAGGGTTACCAACTTCCGCCAGCACCACCACCGCCGAAGCCGCCGCCGCCAAAACCTCCACCAAATCCACCGCCGCCACCGAAGCCGCCGCCACCACCAAAACTGCCTCCACCGCCAAAGCCGCCACGACCTAAGCTGCTAAGAACAATGATATCCAGAAGGGAGCCGCCGCCCATAAGTCCGCCGCGACCATTTCCGTTTCCACCACCGCGTCTGCTTGTTCTGGCAAGGGAAATCAGGAAAACAACAAAAATGATGAACATAACGATGAGGGAAAAAGGAATCGGATTCGATCCTTCGGGCCTTGAGCCTTTAAAAGTTCCATTTAAAACCTGAAAAATGGCTGTCGTTCCTTGATCGAGCCCTGCATAATAATCACCTTTTTTAAATTCTGGAAGAATTACATTTTCAACAATGTCTTTACTTCTGTAATCTGTCATATATTCTTCCAGGCCGTAACCGGTGGAGATCCATATTTCCCGATCTTCCTCAGAAAGTAAAACGAGTAAACCATTGTCCTTGTCAGATTGGCCAATTCCCCATTCGTGCGCCCATTCTGTTGCGTAGGTTCCAATATATTCTCCTTCCAAGGAATTGATGGTGATCACAACGATCTGTGTTGAAGTGGTATCGGCGTAATTAATCAGTTTTCGCTCCAACTGCTGTTCTTCTGCGGGAGAAAGTACATCTGCCTCATCGTAAACAGAAGTTTGTTCACTGGGTTTTGGCGGAATATCCCGTTGTGCAAATCCGTTTTGAAACAGAAATGTAAATACGAAAAGAAAAAGAAAAACAGTTTTAAAATTGGGCATTTGGTCTAAGCTTTTGAAATATTATCCGAAAGTTCATTTTCATCTCCACGTTTCCAAGGAAAATGTTTTTGCAATTGCTCACCGGCCATGTTTATTCCGTCAAGCAGACCTTGTTTAAAATCGGATTTTTTAAATTGTTTTACGATAACATCTTTCGTACTTTCCCAGAAATCTTTCGGAACAGCTTTATTAATGCCCGTATCACCGTAGATCACAAAATTCCGATCTTCAACAGCAACGTAGATAAGCACTCCGTTTTTCTGTTTTGTTGCATCCATCTTTAATTGATGGAAAACCTCCATCGCACGGTCAAATATTTCGGACGGACATTTTTTTTCAATATGAACCCTGATTTCCCCAGATGTCTGTTTTTCTGCCTGTCTTATGGCTTCAACAATTTCCTCTTCTTCAGCTGTAGTTAAAAATCCTTTCATTTATTTCTTATTCAAAATCGAATTCCACTTCCGGTGCGTTTTCTGAACCTTCGTCGGCTTCATATCTTGGCATTTGGTCAAAACCATACATTCCGACGAAAATGTTGTTCGGGAACTTTCTAATATATTTATTGTAAACTGTCACAGATTCATTATATCTGTTTCGGGCTACATTAATCCGGTTTTCTGTTCCTTCCAATTGAGATTGAAGTTGCAGGAAATTTTGATTCGCTTTTAAATCGGGATATCTTTCTACAGTGACCAATAATCTTGATAATGCAGATGAAACTTGACCTTGTGCAGCTTGAAACTGTTGCATTTGCGCTTCGGTCATATTGCTTGCATCAACATTTACCGAAGTCGCTTTGGATCTAGCTTCAATAACATCGGTCAAAGTTCCTCTTTCAAATTCGGCAGCACCTTGTACTGTTTTTACAAGGTTGCTGATCAAATCATTTCTTCTTTGGTACGCGCTTTCAACATCCGCCCAAGTTTTTAATGCATCTTCTTGTTTTTCAACAGCAGTATTGTAAACGCCTGCCGTCAACATGTAAATTCCAATAATTACGACACCAATGATTATTACAGGTATGAGCCACTTTTTCATATTATAGTTGGTTTTTTAATTTTAATAATGTTGCTTTAACGGTTTCCAATTTACGAATAATCTCAAAATTCTTGAGACTTTTATTTTTTCCTTCTTTTAGATGAATTTTTGCGCCCTCTAGCGTAAATCCTCTTTCCTTGACCAAGTGATATATCAGTTGAAGGTTTTGAATATCTTCTTTCGTGAATTTCCGATTTCCCTTCGCATTTTTTTTTGGTTTTAAAACATCAAATTCTTTTTCCCAAAACCGGATCAATGATGCGTTTACCTTAAATGCATCTGCCACTTCTCCAATGCTGTAATACAATTTGTCGGGAAGCTCTACTTGCATTAATCGAGGGATTGGTTTTCTTCTTGCGCTTGTTTCACGATAACATCAAATTCTTCGGCAGTTAAATGTCCGTAATAGAAATTCAACGGATTGATGCGCTCGTTATCCTTGAAAATTTCATAATGCAGATGCGGGCCTTGAGACCTGCCTGTGCTGCCCACGTATCCAATAATATCACCACGGGTCACTTTTTGTCCCACCCGTACATTGTATTTGTACAAATGAGCATATAAACTTGTATACCCAAACCCATGATCTATTCGGATGTGATTCCCGTAACCGGAAGATCTATTGTCGGCTCTTCTTACCACGCCATCGCCAGTTGCGAAAACGGGTGTTCCACGCGGTGCCGAAAAATCCATTCCGTAATGAAATTTCCTTACTTTGGTAAAAGGATCACTTCTCCAGCCATAACCGGAAGCCATGCGTTTAAGATTTTCGTTTTTTACCGGTTGTATTGCGGGGATAGAAACCAAAAGTTTTTCCTTTTCCTCAGCAAGTTCTGCAATTTCATCCAAGGATTTTGATTGAACAACAATCTGCTTTGTCAAGACATCCATTCTTTTATGGGTTTGGATGATGAGTTCTGAATTTTCATAACCTTCATGTTCCCGATAACGGTTTATACCACCAAAACCAGCTTTTCTCTGTTCCTCCGGAATCGGATTGGCTTCAAAATAAACCCTGTAAATATTATTGTCACGATCTTCAATATCTGCCAAAACAGATTCCAACGTGCTCATTTTTTTGTTCAAGGCACCGTATTGAAGTTGCATATTTTCAAGTTCGCGTTCCAATGCTTTCTCCTTGGGAGTTTCAATTTGAGGTAAATTCAGATAAACTACCAATAGAAGAAAACCTGCAAGAAAAACAGCTAAAACCATTAAAAAAGCAAGTCCTATTCGCCGACCCTTTTTTCGCTCTATTTTCTTATAGGAAAGTGTTTCGCTATCGTAGTAATATTTAACCTTCGCCATAAATTAAATTATATTATTTTTGCATCAAATCCAACCAAAAACAGGTCCAGATACCATTCGGAAACGAGCAAATATAAAAATTGTTTTCCCGTTGACATAAAAATATAGTAAGCTACTAAATTAATTGCATGAAATCCGTAGACATTCGTTCAAAATACTTGGAATTTTTTAAATCAAAAGATCATAAAATTGTTCCTTCTGCGCCTATGGTCATTAAAAATGATCCGACTTTAATGTTCACAAACGCGGGGATGAACCAGTTCAAAGAATTTTTCCTCGGAAATGCAAAACCAAAAAATTCTCGGGTTACGGATACTCAAAAATGTTTGCGGGTAAGTGGAAAACACAATGATTTGGAAGAGGTGGGAATGGATACCTACCACCATACCATGTTTGAAATGCTCGGAAACTGGAGTTTTGGTGATTATTTTAAAAAAGAAGCCATTCATTGGGCTTGGGAATTGCTGACTGATGTCTACGGAATCGATAAAGATATTTTATACGTTTCGGTGTTTGAAGGAAGTGAAGACGATAACTTGCCGATGGATTCCGAAGCTTTAAATCTTTGGAAGGAAATTGTTCCGGAAGAGCGGATTATTTTCGGAAACAAAAAAGACAATTTCTGGGAAATGGGAGATCAGGGACCTTGCGGACCTTGTTCTGAAATACACGTGGATATTCGCTCTGCGGAAGAAAAAGCTAAAATTCCAGGTCGGGAATTGGTGAACAACGATCATCCGCAAGTGGTGGAAATCTGGAACTTGGTTTTCATGCAATTCAACCGAAAAGCAGATGGTTCCCTCGAAAAATTACCAGCACAGCATGTAGATACGGGAATGGGATTTGAGCGTTTGTGCATGGTTTTGCAAGATGTAAAATCAAACTACGATACAGATGTTTTTACGCCACTGATTTCTGAAATTCAAAAAATCACAAATACAACCTACGGAAAGGACGAAAAAACAGATATCGCAATCCGCGTCATTGCCGATCACGTTCGTGCTGTGGCCTTTGGTATTGCCGACGGACAATTACCGAGCAATACGGGAGCCGGTTATGTTTTACGCCGAATTTTACGTCGCGCTATTCGCTATGGGTTTACTTTTTTAAATACAAAAGAAGCTTTCATTTATAAGTTGGTTGAGGTTTTAAGCAACCAGATGAAGATCGCTTTTCCAGAAATTGAAAAACAAAAAATTCTTTGTGAAAACGTAATTCGGGAAGAAGAGCAATCTTTTTTACGCACTTTGGATCAAGGTTTGGTTTTATTAGATCAACTCATTGAAAATTCAGAAGGGAAAATTGTTTCTGGCGAAAAAGCATTCGAATTATACGATACTTTCGGATTTCCGATTGATTTGACTGCGCTTATTTTGCGCGAACGCGGATATGATCTCGATATCGCGGGATTTGAATCTGAGTTAAAGAAGCAAAAAGAACGTTCAAGAGCCGCTGTTCAAACCACCGCTGGCGATTGGAAGATTCTTATTGACGATGCCGAAGAAAATTTCATTGGTTACGATGAATTGGAAGCGAAAGTAAAAATTTCCAGAATCAGGAAAGTCGAAAGCAAGAAAGAAGGAGAAATCTATCAAATTGTCTTAAATCAGACGCCTTTTTATCCGGAAGGCGGAGGACAAGTTGGTGATAAAGGAGTCATCGTTGGCGAAGACGGCGCAACCCTGGAAATAATCGACACCAAAAAGGAAAATAATCTGATTTTTCATGTTTCAAAAAAAGCACCGAAAAATCTAGAGCAAAATTTTATTGCTGTTGTAGATCATCAAAAAAGAAGCGAAACAGCTGCGAATCATTCTGCCACACATTTGTTGCATCAAGGATTGCGAATGGTTTTGGGAAATCACGTGGAGCAAAAAGGATCTATGGTCCAACACGGATATTTGCGTTTCGATTTTTCTCATTTCGGAAAAATGACTGCGGAAGAAATCCGGGATGTTGAAAGTTTTGTAAATCAAAAAATTCAGCAGCAAATTCCCTTGGAAGAAAATCGGGAAATGTCCTATCAAGATGCGATTGATGAAGGTACGATTGCTTTGTTCGGAGAGAAATATGGCGATGCGGTGAGAAGAATCAAGTTTGGCGATAGCATGGAATTATGCGGCGGAACTCATGTTCCGAATACAGCCGATATTTGGTATTTTAAAATTACTTCAGAAGCGGCGGTTGCTTCAGGAATCAGACGAATTGAAGCCATAACCGGAACTGCGGCGAGGGAATTTTTCCTTTCTCAAGCCGAAACCTTAAACGAAATAAAGCAAGTTGTAAAAAACAATGATCCCGTAAAATCAATTGTATCACTTCAGGAGGAAAATTCATCATTAAAAAAACAACTGGAAAGTCTTTTAAGGGACAAGGCCAAAAACTTGAAAGGCGATTTAAAATCTCAACTTCAGGAAATCAACGGGATAAAATTTCTAGCACAAAAAATCGATTTGGATGCACAAGGAATCAAAGATCTGGCATTTCAAATAGGGGAGGAGCACAATAATTTGTTTCTGCTTTTTGCAACAGAAAAAGATGGCAAAGCTTTACTCTCCTGTTATATTTCGAAAGAATTGGTGGCAGAAAAAGGATTGAACGCTGGAAACGTAGTCCGCGAACTCGGAAAATATATTCAAGGCGGTGGCGGCGGTCAAGCGTTTTTCGCAACTGCGGGAGGAAAAAACCCGGAGGGAATTGACGAGGCATTGCAGCATGCAAAAGATTTTTTGAACTAAAAAATTGACCAGTCACCTCGAGCGGAGTCGAGAGGCGAGTAAATTTATTTCTTCGGAAACCAGCTCATAAGTTTTGTTTTCGGTGGCAAAATATATATAAAAAACTATAATTTAAACCGAAATCAAACGTTTGTATAATGGGTTTAATAGACTCAACAAAAATTGATTAAACAAAAAAAATATAATATGAAATGCCCAAATTGTAATGAAACCCTTGTGATGAGTGAGCGTAGTGGAGTAGAAATCGATTACTGTCCGAACTGCCGTGGCGTATGGCTGGATCGTGGAGAACTTGACAAAATAATTGAACGTTCCGCCCCAGCTGCTCAAAATACTTCTTCAAGCGATAATTATAGTCAAAATCCAAATTACTCTGACAAACATTATGATAATAAAAGGAAGAAAAAGGATTCCTTTTTAAGTGATTTGTTTGACTTTTAAAGGAAGGGGTTTCAATTGTTATGAATTTCTATTAAGATTTATTTGCCAATTGTCCGCAGGCGGCATCAATGTCCTTGCCTCGTGAACGACGTACCGTAACAGTGATATTATTTCTTTCCAAAGAATTAATATACATATTTATGGCTTCATCATTGGCTTGTTGAAATTCGCCATCATCAATGGGATTGTATTCAATTAAATTCACCTTGCAGGGAATATGACCACAAAATTTGACCAAGGCATCAACATCCTTTTTTTGATCATTGATCCCTTTCCAAACAATGTATTCAAAAGTGACTTTACTTTTTGTTTTGGAATACCAATACTGAAGGGCTTCCTTGACATCGGCCAAGGGAAAAGTTTCGTTAAAAGGCATAATGCTTGTCCGCACTTCATCAATTGCGGAATGTAAAGAAAGTGCCAGTTTAATTTTCACTTCATCATCAGCCAACTTTTTGATCATCTTCGGCACTCCGGAAGTGGAAACCGTTATTCGTTTCGGTGACATTCCCAATCCTTCCGGGGAAGTGATTTTCTCAATGGCTTTTAGCACATTGTTGTAATTCATGAGCGGTTCTCCCATTCCCATGAAAACAATATTGGAAAGCGGCATGTTATTGTAAAGTCGACTTTCGTTATCTATCGCCACCACCTGATCATAAATTTCATCGGGATTCAGGTTTCGCATTCTTTTTAACCTTGCAGTCGCACAAAAAGTACAATTCAAACTACACCCAACCTGAGAAGAAATACAAGCTGTTGTTCTTGATTTTGTAGGAATCAAAACAGATTCCACCACCAATCCGTCGTGCAATTTCACGGCATTTTTAATAGTGCCGTCGTTGCTGCGTTGCATGTGATCGACTTTTATATGATTGATCACGAAATTATCTTCCAACATTTGCCGTGTATCTTTCGAAAGATTCGTCATTTTCTCAAATGTATGGGCGCTTTTGCTCCATAGCCATTCAAATACCTGATCTCCCCGAAAAGATTTATCTCCTTGCGAAACAAAAAATTCCTGCAATTGTTCTTTTGATAAAGTCCGTATGTCCTTTTTGGTGTTTTTCACGCGGCAAAAGTAGTTGAAAAAAATTTATATGCTATTATTTATCAAAAAGTTAGCCACGAATTAAATGAAATCCGTGGCTATAAACCTTCATTTTTACAAATCAAAAATTATATGATCAGCATGGCGTCACCATAAGTGTAAAACCTGTACTTTTCCTTAATTGCTTCCGCATACGCTTCTTTCATAAAATCATGACCCGCAAAAGCAGAAACCATCATCAACAAAGTTGATTTTGGTGTATGAAAATTAGTGATCATGCAGTTCGCTATACTGAAATCATAAGGAGGAAAAATAAATTTATTGGTCCATCCCGAGAATTCATTCAGTCTTCTGTCTGAAGAAACAGCACTTTCCAGTACGCGCATTACCGTAGTACCAACCGCACAGATTCTTTGTTTTTCGCTTTTTGCCTTATTGATGATATCAACAGCATTTCTTTCTATAAAAGCCTCTTCGCTGTCCATTTTATGTTTTGAAAGATCTTCCACTTCCACCGGACTAAATGTTCCGAGCCCGACGTGCAAAGTCACCTCTGCAAAGTTCACCCCTTTTATTTCAAGACGCTTCAACAAGTGTTTTGAAAAATGCAAACCAGCGGTTGGTGCCGCCACAGCGCCTTCATTTTTAGCGAAAATAGTTTGGTAACGTTCCGCATCTTCCGGTTCCACCAATCTCTTAATATATTTTGGCAAAGGTGTTTCCCCAAGTTCAGTCAATTTGTTTCTGAATTCCTCGTAAGAACCATCAAACAAAAATCTCAAGGTTCTTCCTCTTGACGTTGTATTATCTATAACTTCGGCAACAAGACTTTCATCATCACCAAAATAAAGTTTGTTTCCAATCCTGATTTTTCTTGCTGGATCTACCAACACATCCCACAACTTTGTTTCCGGATTCAATTCCCGAAGCAAAAATACTTCAATTCTCGCCCCTGTTTTTTCTTTGTTTCCAAAGAGTCTTGCGGGAAATACCTTTGTATTGTTCAAAACCATCACATCATTAGGTTCAAAATAATCCAAAAGATCTTTGAACAATCGGTGTTCAATTGTTTTTTCTTTCCTGTTTAAGACCATAAGACGTGCCTCATCCCTGTTTTCTGCAGGATATTCAGCTAATAATTCATCTGGAAGATCAAAGTGAAAATGTGATAATTTCATGTTTTCGTTTTAATTTTTTAAAGCCTGCAAATATACAATCTCAAAACAGGGGTTGTCAAGTAAATACCAGTTTAATTTCCAAATCTATTTTTCCAATTGAAAATCCAAAGCTTTAAGATGATCCCAAAACTTAGGATAAGATTTTGAAACCACCTCTGGATTTTCAATGAGAACTTCGGTTTTAATACTCAAAGCGGCGAATGCCATTGCCATTCGGTGATCATTGTAAGTTTCAATTTTAACTCGATTTTTTAGATTTTTAACTTCGGAAAAAGAGAGGGAATTTTCATCAACAAAAACCTCGGCACCAAATTTTTCAATTTCGTTTTTCAAAGCCATCAATCTATCGGTTTCCTTGATTTTAAGTGTGTGCAGTCCGGTTAAACGACAACCAATTCCCAAACCCAAACAAGTGACCGCTATGGTTTGGGCAATATCTGGGGTTTTGTTCAGATCGAGTTTTAAAGTTTGGGGCAATTCCGTCGGAATTCTCTTCAGAACCAACATATTTCCCTCAAAAGATGTTTTTACACCCAATTTTCCATAAATATTGGAAAGCGTTGCATCTCCCTGTAAACTTTCTTTTTTAAAAGAATTGATTCGGATTTCAGCTGAAGTGGATAAGGCGGCAATACCGTAAAAATAAGAAGCAGAGCTCCAATCCGATTCGACCTCAATGGTTTTGGATATAACCGAAACTTTATGGGAAACAACAATTTTTTGATTTTTAAAAATCGCTTCTATTCCCAATTCTTGGAGAAGCCGCAAAGTCATTTCAATGTATGGCAAGGAAGTTACCGAACCTTCAAGATTTATAATTAATCCTTTGGGAAGTGCCGGCGCGATGAGCATTAATGCAGAAATATACTGGCTACTTACATTCGCCGGGAGTGAAACTTCATTGGAAATAAAATCCGTTCCCGAAATTAAAAGTGGGGGAAATCCTGGGTTTTGGAGATAACTTATTTCAGCGCCTAATTCTCGGAGTGCATTCACGAGGATTTCGATGGGTCGTTCGCTCATTCTGGAACTACCTGTAAGAATTACCCGC
>DASSWB010000003.1:0-39035 GCA_035705495.1 Salinimicrobium sp.
CGGAAATATCTGCTAAATATATAATTGTATTATCAGCTAACTGGGCAGTTAAATCTTCAATTACTTTTGATTTTTCTTCTCTTGTCATAATTAATATTATTATTGCTCAGTGAACCGTTTAGTATCAATTTCTATACTGGGACTCATTGTGCTTGAGAGGTAAATACTTTTAATGTATACTCCCTTGGCAGCCTGAGGTTTTAATTTGACCAATGTGGTTAATAATTCCCTTGCATTACCGGCAATTTTTTCAGCATCAAAAGATGCCTTACCGATTCCGGCATGAACAATCCCGGTCTTATCTACCTTAAAGTCAATTTTACCGGCCTTGACATCGGAAACAGCTTTGGAAACATCCATTGTTACTGTTCCGGTCTTTGGGTTTGGCATTAATCCTCTTGGTCCTAAAATACGTCCTAAAGGTCCCAATTTCCCCATGACACTCGGCATGGTGATAATCACATCAACATCGGTCCAACCTCCCTTTATCTTATCGAGGTATTCGTCTAATCCAACATAATCCGCACCGGCTGCTTTTGCTTCTTCTTCCTTGTCCGGAGTAACCAAAGCCAAAACTTTAACATCTTTACCGGTACCGTGAGGCAATGTAACAACGCCTCGTACCATTTGATTTGCCTTTCGTGGATCAACGTTCAGACGAACGGAGAGGTCCACAGAGGGATCAAAATTTACATTGGAAACTTCTTTTATTAAAGCGGAAGCTTCTGAAACTGAATAGGTCCTGCCTTTTTCAATTTTAGACTCAGCTTCTTTTTGCTTTTTAGTCAATCTTGCCATTTTTAATTTCTTTTTCGATTTAAAAAGGTGCCTGACCTTTTATGGTTATTCCCATGGATCTGGCTGTACCGGCGACCATTTTCATTGCTGCCTCAACTGTAAATGAATTGAGATCCTGCATCTTGTCCTCTGCAATAGCCTTCACCTGTTCCCAGGAAATACTGGCAATCTTTTTACGGTTTGGTTCACCCGAACCTTTTTTTGATTTTGCAGCTTCTAATATCTGTACGGCTGCGGGCGGGGTCTTTATGACAAAATCAAATGATTTGTCTTTATAAACGGTGATCACTGCAGGCAAAATCTTTCCCTGCTTGTCCTGGGTTCTGGCATTAAACTGCTTACAGAACTCCATTATGTTTACCCCGGCAGCACCTAAAGCTGGTCCAACCGGCGGTGAAGGATTAGCTGCACCTCCGCGAACTTGTAACTTAACAACTTTACTTACTTCTTTTGCCATTTCATTATTTTTAATGCGATAGTTTCGTTAGTGGAAGCTGCTTAAACTATCAAAAAATGTAACATTAATTATACTTTTTCAACCTGCATATAACTGAGTTCCAATGGTGTTTTTCTTCCGAAAATCTTCACCATCACCTCAAGTTTACGCTTTTCTTCATTCAATTTCTCTACTGTACCGTTGAACCCGTTAAATGGTCCGTCGATAACCTTTATCGTTTCTCCAATTGTAAAAGGAATAGCAACATTGTCATTCTTAACAGAGAGTTCATCAACTTTTCCAAGCATTCTGTTCACTTCGGATCTTCTAAGTGGCACAGGATCTCCTCCTTTTGTCTCTCCCAGGAATCCGATCACACCGTTAATGGATTTAATGATGTGGGTAATTTCTCCGACGATATTGGCAAGGATCATTACATAACCTGGAAAATATACGCGTTCCTTATTAACCTTCTTTCCGTTTCGGATCTGAACAACCTTTTCCGTTGGAACCAAAACCTGATCAATAAAATCTTCAAGGCCTTCATGTGCAATTTCCCGCTCAATATATTCCTTGACCTTATTTTCCTGTCCGCTAACGGCACGTACAACATACCATTTTTTATCTTTCACCTCTGCCATAGCAATATTATTACGATTTAATCCACTCAAAATACTGCTCTATAACTCCGCTGAAAACAGTGTCAACACCCCAGATCAGCAGAGAAAAGATAATAGAGAAAACAGCGACAACAACGGTAAGTCGTTGCGCCTCGGCCAAAGTTGGCCAGGTAACGTGATTTTTTAATTCACTGTAGGATTCTGAAATATAGTTTACTATTCCTGCCATTTTATTTTGTTTAACTAGAGGTGGTGGATTTCTCACCTGCCGATCAATTTTATTTTTTACTTTAGTAACAAAGTAATTTCTGATTTCATGTGCACGGGTTGAGAGGCTCGAACTCCCGACACCTGGTTTTGGAGACCAGTGCTCTACCAACTGAGCTAAACCCGTAAATATAAGTCAAGGTATCCCGCCTCAACAGAACACCTTAACTTTATATCAAACCGGATAATTAGTCTAAAATCTCAGTTACCTGACCTGCACCTACTGTTCTACCACCCTCACGGATTGCAAAACGTAGTCCGACATTCATCGCGATTGGCTGGATCAGCTCAACATGGATTGTAAGGTTATCACCGGGCATTACCATTTCAACACCTTCAGGAAGAGAAATAGTTCCTGTTACATCAGTTGTACGTACGTAGAACTGTGGACGGTAGTTGTTGTGGAATGGAGTGTGGCGTCCGCCTTCTTCTTTTTTAAGGATATATACCTCAGCTTTGAATTTGGCGTGTGGAGTTACAGATCCAGGTTTGGTAATTACCATACCTCTTGAGATCTGTGATTTTTCAATACCTCTTAAAAGGATACCTACGTTATCTCCAGCTTCTCCCCTGTCCAATATCTTACGGAACATCTCTACTCCTGTAATTGTGGAAGTCAGTTTTCCTGCTCCCATTCCGATGATCTCAACAGGATCTCCGGTGTTTGCAACTCCAGTCTCAATTCGTCCGGTAGCAACAGTTCCACGACCTGTAATTGAGAAAACATCTTCAATAGGTAAAAGGAAAGCTTTATCAACATCCCTTGTAGGAAGTTCGATCCAGCTGTCAACAGCTTCCATCAGCTGAAGAACGCTATCTACCCATTTTTGCTCTCCGTTAAGAGCTCCAAGTGCAGATCCTGAAATTACAGGACCGTTGTCTCCGTCATATTCGTAGAAAGAAAGAAGATCTCTTACTTCCATTTCAACAAGTTCCAAAAGTTCTTCATCATCAACAAGGTCAACCTTGTTAAGGAAAACAACAATTCTTGGAATACCTACCTGGCGTCCAAGAAGGATGTGTTCTCTTGTTTGTGGCATCGGACCGTCAGTCGCAGCAACAACAAGGATTGCACCGTCCATCTGGGCAGCACCTGTAACCATGTTCTTTACATAATCCGCGTGACCAGGACAGTCAACGTGGGCATAGTGACGCTGTTCAGTTGCGTACTCTACATGTGAAGAGTTAATGGTTATACCTCTCTCTTTTTCTTCAGGAGCATTGTCAATTTGATCAAAAGCACTAGCCTCTGAATAACCGGCATCAGCCATTACTTTTGTAATCGCTGCGGTTAAGGTTGTTTTTCCGTGATCTACGTGCCCAATAGTACCTATGTTAAGGTGCGGTTTGGAACGATCATAAGTTTCCTTTGCCATAATTAATACTTATTTAATCTTAGTTATATATTAGTGTTCAATTTAAAATTCATTTCTTGAGCCAACGACGAGAATTGAACTCGTGACCTCTTCCTTACCAAGGAAGCACTCTACCCCTGAGCTACGTCGGCAATAATTTTTTAAGTTTGAAAAAATCAATCTCTTCAGACAAATTTATTTCAATAGAAAATTTCCAGCTAAACTGGAAACCGCTCTTAAAGCTCTTTGACAAAACCAAATCATATCCTGGCTTTGCCATTCTTTTTACTGATTAGATCGAAAATAAATCTATATCAGAAATGAGCGGGAGACCGGGTTCGAACCGGCGACATTCAGCTTGGAAGGCTGACGCTCTACCAACTGAGCTACTCCCGCGTTAACAATTCAGACTTCTGAATTTAAAAAAGTGGGGAGAGCAGGATTCGAACCTGCGAAGACGTAGTCAGCAGATTTACAGTCTGCCCTCGTTGGCCGCTTGAGTATCTCCCCTATTTTTCATTCACTTCACCTCTATTTCAAGGCGTCTAATCTTTCGTTTTTCAGGCGGCAATATTACAAAAATATTTCCGACTGCCAAACGCTTTTTTGATTAATTTCAAAGATCAATTTTGTTTTTTCTATTTATCGTCAAATCACTTTGACAAAGAAAAAAATCGTTCAAAATTTAGAGCCGATGGAGGGACTCGAACCCACGACCTGCTGATTACAAATCAGCTGCTCTAGCCAACTGAGCTACATCGGCATCTAAGCCTTTTTTCCGCACTTTAAGCACAAAAAAAGTCCGCCTTTTCAAACGGACTGCAAATGTATAAAATATATTTATTTCACAAAACTTTAAAAGATTTTTTTTAAGCAAGCATCGTTAATTTTTCTTTTCGCTTTTTCAATTGACGTTCTAGAGAGTTAATGCATTCATCTACGCATTCTTCAAATTTCTTACAGGTCTTCTTCACCATGACCCCATCTCCGGGAATGCTCAATAAAATTTCTGTGGTTTTGTTTTCCTTTTCACTGGTGTTCTGGACCTTCAGATAAACATCAGCATAAATTATTTTGTGGAAATGATTTTCAAGTTTATCCAATTTCGCTTGAATGAAATTGATAAGTTTTTGGTCGGCAGTAAAATTTACAGATTGAACGTTAACTTTCATTTGTTGGAATTTAAAAATTAAACAATTGTATTTATGACTCTTTATTTCCGCGGATGTGCCTGTTTGTATATCTCACTCAATTCTGCGATGCTGTTGTTCGTATAAACTTGTGTTGCAGCTAAACTTGAATGTCCCAGTAATTCCTTCACAGCGTTAATATCAGCGCCTTCATTTAAAAGATGCGTGGCAAAAGAATGACGTAAAATATGCGGACTCTTTTTTTGTTTTTGAGATTGCTTACTAAAGTAATAATTTATTAACCTATACACAAACGCATCGTATAATTTTACTCCTTTATTTGTTACAAAAAGGTACGGAACCTGACTTAGTTCTTTCTTCTTATTTCTTTCGGAAAGATATTTTTTCGCGGTATCCCTTACTATTGGCAATAACGGGATATACCTTTCTTTATTGCGTTTCCCCAATACTTTTAAAAGTTCATTCGTTAAATCCAGATCTTGGACCTTTATTTCAATCAATTCGTTTCTTCGGATTCCTGTAGTGTAAAACAACTCTACGATCAACTTGCTCCTCAATTCCTCAAAATTGGAATCTACAATATCGTTTAAAACATTTTCAACTTCGGCCTGAGAAAATGGAACTTGAATTTTTTTTGAAGTTTTTAGCGCTTTATGTTTTGCTAAAGGAGAATTTTCTAGTTGATGGGTTTTCTGAAGAAATTTATAATAGGCCTTGACTGAAGATATTTTCCTGTTAATACTCCTATTGGAAAGACCGGAATCAACCAAAGAAACAATCCAATTTCGGATTTGTTGGTAAACCACATTCTTTAATTCGGTTTCTTCAAATTCCTTTAGTATAAAATCTGCAAAAGAATTCAAATCAGTTTTATACGCAGTAACTGTATGAAGAGAGCACTTTTTTTCTAACAATAAATAATCAAAAAATTGAGAGAATCGCATAAAAAAAATGTTGGTACACAAAGTTAATTAAACTTTATGTACCAACAATAACAATTATTTCAGCTTAAATTTAAAAGAAAGAAATTATATTTCCTCTTGATCTCTTAAATGCTGAATATATTCTGCTTTTTGAATTTTAGCCCTATTTTCCACAGATGGTTTTGTGAAATGTTGACGGCTTCTCAACTGGCGCATTGTGCCTGTACGGTCAAATTTACGTTTGAAACGCTTCAGCGCTCTATCAATATTTTCTCCGTCTTTTACTGGTATTATTAACATAGTATCACCTCCTTTCTTTGGAATTTTTAAAGTGCAAAGATAAATGAATTGTATTAATCTGCAACTTCGTTTAAAATTTATTTTGAATTATTTTGCCGCTGGTTTGTACTCCTTCTTATCTATAATCATTTTGGCTATTATCTCCCGAAGGATTTCTGATGTACCTCCACCAATAGGTCCTAATCTACTGTCCCTTGAAAGTCTCGCTAAAGGATAATCTTCCATGTAGCCATAACCGCCCAACATTTGTAGTGATTTATAAATAACTTCATCGGCGATTTTTGTTGAGAGCAATTTTGACATACTTGCTTCCTTCACAACATAATGGCCCATATCCAATCTTTTTGCGATTGAATAATTGAATTCCCTGCACATTTCGACTTCACTCGCCATATCTGCAACCGTATGTCTCAACGCTTGAAATTTGTCAATTGTTTTTCCAAAAGCGGTGCGTTCGCTCATATAATTTATTGCGTATTCCACAGCAAATTCCGCTCTTGCGTGCGCGTTTATACCCATGATCAATCGCTCTAGGGCAAAATGTTGCATGATATACGAAAAACCTTTGCCCTCCTCACCCATTAATCGGTTTGCGGGGATTTCCACATTATCGAAAGCAATTTCTGCAGTATCTGAAGCCCTCCATCCCAATTTATCTAATTTTGTGGATGAAATTCCTGGAGTATCGCGATCTATCAAAAGAATGCTGATTCCCTTGTTCCCCATTTCGGGATTCGTTTTTGCCGCCACAACTAAATAATCGGAATAAATTCCATTTGTGATAAATGTTTTTGAACCATTGATTATATATTTATCTCCATTCTTTATCGCCGTGGTACGCATTCCGGCAACGTCGCTTCCTCCAAAGGGTTCAGTGATACATAGGCAACCTATTTTGTCCCCAGCAATACTCGCTGTAAGGTATTCATCTTTAATGGCGTCGTCTCCTTCTTTCAACAAATGGGTCATCGCTAAATAATTATGGGCCCACATTGCCGCAGCAAATCCGCCGGAATTAATTTTTTGCATTTCTTCTAGGTAGATAACCAAATAGAAAATATCCAATCCCAAGCCTCCATATTTCTCCGGATAGGTTAATCCGAAGTAACCCATATCACCAAACTTTTTCCAGATAAATCGCTCTATAGTTCCTGTTTTCTCCCACTTTTCAATATGAGGCACAACTTCCTTGTGAAGAAATTCTCTAAAACTTTTTCTAAAAAGGTCGTGTTCTTCTGTAAAATACATGTTATTCATAAATCTTATACTTGTTTATACGGTTGAAACAGCAAAACTGTTCAAATTTTCGATATTAAAAATGAATACAAATGATCCTTTTTTAATCGATCGTCAAATATAATTTAATTCTATCTATTTTATCGGCGGGGAAGTTTTTAATCTTTGCCAATTCCTCAAAAGAACCGATTTTTTCATTTAGAAGGCGGTAGTCGATGATTTCCCGAGCGAGTTCATAATCAAAATATACCACTTCGGAGAGTTGAAGGAGTGTTGCTTTGTTGATATCGATTTTCTGATAACTATTTGAAGTTTTTACTGTGTAATCCGCTGTGATTTTGTTCCGATTCTCGTAATTTAAACCGTAAATATCCTTCAATTGCAAATCGTTTACGAAACCCCCAATTTTAGTTCTATAACTAACTATCCTTCTCGCAAGAACTTCCCCAATGCCATTAATCTGTTTCAAATCTTCCGTAGAGACTGTGTTCAGATCATTTTTTTGTTCAAAAGATTTTGCGGGTTTTTTGGCTTTGGAAAAAGCATATTTTTTAGATTTTTTAAAATCAGGAAATTCAAAATAAACTTTTATTTCCTTCAGGAGAGCATCTGAAACGCCAGTGACTTTTTGGAATTCTTCCGCAGAATTTACCCATTTATCCTGTTTTCTGTGGTTCAGAAGTTTGTCAATTTCCGTTGGTGTCATTCCCAGGGAATAACCTTTGTAGTCTGTCAGAAAATTTGGATTGAAGGGATAGATTCGAACCGTGTTTTTACCAAGAGCGACTTCTTTTAAAGAATCTATTTGCTGTTGAATTGCGGAAGCGGTTCTTTCGTTTTCAATGGATTGCTTGTAGGGAACCGAAATAAAATCCGAGGAGAAATAAATTATCTGAAGAGCGATGATAATTAAAATTAAAAGAAAAATCCCATTTCGTTCCGCTGAATTGTAAACGAAATGGGACATCCATTTTTTCATTTTTAAAAAATTAAGCAGCTTTTTTCTTATCGGGATTCGGTTTATGAAACAGCTCCCCTGCTTTTAATTTGCGCATGTATTCTTTTACATCCCCTTTCACTTCACCCGACAAGATGTAGAGACCGATTATATTTGGGAATGACATTGCCAATATCATCATATCCGAAAAATCCAGAACAGCACCTAAACTTACTGAAGCACCTACTACAACAAAAATCAAAAAGAACATTTTGTACACCATTTCTGTTTTCTTGCTTTTTCCAAAAATGTAGGTCCATGCACGCATTCCGTAATACGACCAAGAAATCATGGTTGAAAAGGCAAAAAGAAAAACTGCGGCTGCCAATACGTAGGGAAACCATGACACCACACTTTCAAAAGCCCGTGACGTAAGTTCTACCCCACCGACACCTGCAACCTCGTGCATACCTGTAAAAATAAGCACCAATGCGGTTAATGTACAAACCACCACAGTGTCAATAAAAGGTTCGAGAAGCGAAACGAAACCTTCTGAAGGTGGATTGTTTGTTTTTGCCGCACTATGTGCAATTGCTGCCGATCCTACACCAGCTTCATTTGAGAAGGCAGCTCTTTGGAAACCAACAATAAGAACACCAATAATTCCACCCTTTAAAGCGCCTGGGCTAAATGCACCGTCCCATATAGCACCAAATGCGGGTCCAATATTTTCAAAATTAACCCCTATTACAATAAAAGCACCTAAAATATAAAGCGCTGCCATAAGAGGTACAATTTTTTCTGTAACCTTTGCAATACTACTGATACCACCAATGATGACAATACCAACTATGATAGCCAAAATTACCCCGAACCAAAAGCCATTTCCAACAAGCGAAGGGAATTCCCCGGCCATTACTACAAAAGCTTGATTTGCCTGAAACATATTTCCACCACCAAATGAGGCCCCTATAGCCAAGATTGCGAAAAATGCTGCAAGAAATTTTCCGAAGCCTTTCATATTTCTCTTCTCCAGTCCGTAACGCAAATAATGCATAGGACCTCCAAACACCCTTCCATCTGCAGTTATGTGACGATATTTTACACCAAGTGTACATTCAACAAATTTTGAGGACATTCCCAATATACCGGCAATGATCATCCAAAAAGTTGCACCTGCACCACCTAAAGAAACTGCAACGGCAACCCCCGCAATATTCCCTAAACCTACAGTACCGGAAACCGCCGTTGCCAAGGCTTGAAAATGGGTTACTTGCCCAGGAGCATTGGGATCGTCATATTTCCCTTTAGCCAAATCCAACGCATGGCGGAAACCTCTGAAATTGATAAATCCCATTCTTAAAGTAAAAAAGAGAGCTCCTAAAACCAACCAGATCACAATAAAAGGAATTGTAGAAGTTTTCAAATCACCATTCGGAAATTTTAAAGCTACTGGTGTATCATACTTAATAACAGCCATTTGCTGGGCTCCTAATTCAATTACATGTTTTGCATTTTCCGAATTATAAATCACATTTCCTTCTTCTACCAAGTGTTCCAAAGTACCAGTAGCGGTTGCTTCAATACTACGTTCATCGCCATCTTTTGAAATAACCGCAATAACATCTCCTTCTTCTACTCGCTCCCCGTTGGCTATCTTCCATTCTTTTAAAACATATTTGGCGTCTATTCCCGCTTTCCAACTGGGTGGAGACACCATCGTTTGGTCTGCATAAATTATAGGATCATATAGACCTATTGCTGCGAACGGATCCCAAAAAAGAATCCCTGTCATATCTTGAACCACTGGCGCAAACAAACCATTGAATTGCTCCGTAATTGCCTCAGCGGGCACCTTAAATTCATTCGTCACGGTATTTCCTGCAGCGTCTGAAACCACCACCGTATAAGACACGCCTTCTATAAGACCTAATGCAGTATTTTCATTTAAACCCGTGGATTGATTGGACCATTTGTACTGGTATGGAGGTACGCCTCCCAGAGGTGTAACAGTAATTTTACCGTTATTTATTACGTGAACCGGATTAATATGATGAACCTCACCATCTGCAATAAGTTTGGCAACTTCCTTTTGGTTCAATTCCAGAATTTTGCCATTAGAAGCCTCAAAAGTAAAAATGTTGTTGCTTTTTTCTTGAAGTAAAAAATGCGGTACTTTATCGTCTTGGACTGTAATTGTTACATATTGACCAGCAGTGAGTTCGTTGATGTCCTTAATTTCTTTTCCTTTGGATCCTTCCAAAGGATTATCTATTTCGGCCCTTATACTAAGTTCTTTACCTGTACCTTGATCTTGTGAATAAGCCGCATTTATTAATGTGAAAATAATGCAACATGTAGAGAGTAAATACTTTCTCATAGAATTTAATTAGAAATTAATTTTTTAGATTTAAAAGGAGGGCAAGTTGGTAAAAAAAAAAATCTTTTCAAATTTTTAAGTACTTAAATGTAAAGGAATTGTTAACTAATCTGTTTTCCTATAAGAAAATCGAGCTATAAATCAAAGACAGAACTTCGTTTTACATAGACCAAATCTTTGAGTCTCAACCAAAAAGCAAGTGTAAGGTATACGCCAAAACCTACACCTAAGGTCGCGAAAGAGAGATACATAAAAAACAACCTGATATTTTTTGCACGCATCCCTAGTCTATCGGCCAAACGAGAAGAAACGTAAAAACCGTGGCGTTCGAAAAAATACCTTAAGTTATATATCCATTTCATTTTTCAAAGGTAAAAAATTAATGCAACAATGAATGGCCGAGTTGACATCTTAAACACAAATTGGCATCACAATACTTCTTCTTCATTTGAAGTAAAGCTTGCGATTGTAATGCGTTTTCGGCTGTTGTTTTTCTCAGTTCGTTGAATTTATTAATGACTGAGTTTTTCTCCGCTTTTATTGCGGAAATCAAATTTATTATTTCATCTTCTACATTTTTTCCATGATGCTTTGCAAAACAAAATTTGATAGGAATAACGGTGTTTATGATAATTAAGTCAATTAAATTATTACTGATTATTTTTGGTTTTATTGGACTCTCAGTTTTGAAACTATAATGGTTATTCCAGAATTCGGAAACTTCGACGTTAAAAATTTCACGGATTTCAAAAACTCTTTTTGCAACTATTATTTTTGAAAACAGTTTTTCCTTAGACGCGTATAATGCCGCCAATTGCGCCAATCGGATACTGGGAAAATTATCGGGTCGTAACCTGAAATACTTCATGGGTGTTATTGCGGAATTGTCTAATTTGTACTTACGCTTCTGAAATTCGTATTCATTTTTCAATTTCAAAAAATAAGTTTCCTCGATACCGATCTCCAACAATTGCGCCTGACCGAAAAACAAAGCTTCCAATTCACTCACATTTTTAGCAACCTTTCTAACAACGGAAAAAGGAATTGAATTGGCAACGCTCAAAAATGCATCACCGTTCAAATTAAGTCCGAAGTTTTTGGCCAACATCCCAAAAAGTACCGCTTCCCAATCGTTTTCCCGTTTTTCAAGATTTTGAAAAAGAAAGTTCGATTTCTCTTCGAGTCGTTCAAAATAAAGTCTTTCTAACCAATTTTGGAGTTCGAAATTTCCAAAAGAACCAAAATGATTTTCGCAGTTGATCCATTTAGAGGAATGCTTCAGAAAAAGTTCTTCATATTGCAATAATGAACTTTCTGAAACCAAATTTTTAAGTTCAAGAACAGGAATAACCGACTTGTTTTTTCTAAAAACCTCAGCATCATGTTCCCAAACAACATGTAAAATCACATTATCATAATTTGGATCGATGTCGTGATTATGTGAATACCAGAATGAAGATTTCAAATGGATTTCCACATTTCCCGCCCAAAGCTGATTATTTATTTTTATTTTGGAATTAAAAAAATCAGGTCCGGAATTTTCATTATGCGTCCCAACATCGATTATAATAATTTCTTGACGTTTGGAGGTCTGAATATTAGTGAAATCGAATTTCTTATACTTCCATAGATAATGCAAAAAGGCTTCTTCCATTATTCTGAATTCCCGAAGCTTAGTTTCTTAAACTGCTGGGGAATTTAATTTTAATCTTGTTTAAAAATCACTGGGATTTTATAACTGTCAGCATGTTCTTTTAAACCCGATGGATTTGCTTTGTGAAAAAGGAGAAATCCCTTGAATTCTTTTTCCGTTTCGAAAGAGATTTCTCCTTTAAACGGAACAAATTCTTCCGTCATCCATGGTTCTGTGGCTTCAATATATCCTTGTGCGATTACTTCACCTTCATCATTTATTAAGTCTATGGGTGCCGAAGCTTCAAAAAACCAATAACCTCTTGCTTTTCCGGAAATTTCTATAGGTGATGAAATACTAGTTCCTACTTCCGGCTGGTCGACATGGATTAGTTCATGGTTCTCATTGTTGTTTTTTGTGGAAACAGAATCTTTAGTGACCTCTGTTTGTATAGAAATATTTTTTTCTTTTTCCTTTTTGCATGAAATAAGGAATAAACTCAATACAATTAGACACAAATATTTATTTATTTTCATCGTGAAATTTTTTTGACGCAATTATTATTAAATCTACGGTTTTTGAATCGGGAGAATCATATTCTATACGTTCCCATTTTTTCAATTTAAAATTATTTTTTTTGAGTTCCTGAACAAGATAATCTTTTTCATGAAAGTACATGTACATTTCATCACCCGAACTGCCTTTCTTATATCCTGAAGCTTTATAATCATCTTCCATGGTACTGAAATAAAAAATCCCGTTCGGATTTAATATCTGAGAAACATTTTTTATCAATTTGAAAACATCTTCTTTTGAAAGATAAGGCAAACAGAATCCGCCAATGACGGCATCAAATTTTTTGTTGAGGCTTAAAATATTCCTGCAATCCAAAATTTGAACTTCTGCAGACGGATTGTTTTTCTCACAAAGTCTCAACATTCTTGGAGCTAAATCTGTAGCAAGGATTTTAAAGTCAGTGCGTTTTTCCAATAGGAATTTCGTGATGTTCCCCGGACCGCATCCAATTTCCAAGATTTCCGCATTTTTCTTTGGAATAGATTCACAGAAGAAATTAAGTGAATGCGCATACATATCGACATTCATGAATTTCTCCTGATATTCATAAGCGAATTTATCAAAAATCTCTATGGCATTTTCTGAAGTATTCATTTGATTTGTTTTGCTTACATGAACAATTGTAATCTTATCCTTAAAATTTACACCTTATTTTACTATTCTTATTCCCAATCTTTCTTTTCCAATTCAAAAATTTCATCCACTGATGTTTTAAAAATATGAGCAATTTTGAGAGCCAAAGCAGTTGAAAGATTATATTTCCCCAGTTCTATGGCGTTAATCGTTTGCCGACTCACCTGAACCATTTCTGCTAGTTGTGCTTGAGTGATATCTTTTTTTGCACGTTCCACCTTTATACTATTCTTCATCGGAAGAAGTTTGATTTGCTTTTGCCAAAGCCCAATTAAATCTAATGATGAAAAAAATTAGAATGGTGAACATGTTAAACACCATCACATAAAAAAAGCTCATGTCATATACCAATAAAATTGCAAGAGCAAGTATCCCATAATTAATATAAGTTGCCCACATCAAAGATTCAAGTCTTAATTTTGAAATAAATTCATCTTCATTTTTTCGTTTTGAAAAGGATATAAATAAAGCTCCAAGAATAATTAACAGTCCTGCAATTTCGTCTGTAAATTCATTTTCAACAAAGCATAAATAACATTGTTCAGAGAAAAAGAAATTACTTGCGATTGCAAAAACTTTCAAATTTAACCAATCAGGTTCAAATCCGGTAAACATAGTCGCAATTCCTAAAATAACACCTGGAATAAACAATATCCAACCCACTTTGTTGAATGAAGTTGATAATAAGTAACTTGTTTTCATTGTTTTGGAATTTTTAATTTTTTCAAATGTAAACTAAAAATTCCATAATGTAATGTTTACATTACATTTTTATATGGATGAAAATAGATTATTCATATTCATTGATTCCGTATAAAATTTCTTTCATCTTACTTCCGTTTACTTCAACAGGTTTGTATGCGGTATTGAATTTATCCACTGCCACATCGATACTTTTTTGTAGCTCCTCATAACCTATCGAAAGTTTATCGCCGCAGATTTTTTTGTTCTCGTAACTGGAAAGCATAATTTGAAACTTTTCATAGAATTTTCCTCCTTGATCAATAAAATCATTGTATTGTATTATAAAAGCCAAAAGACGATCTATTGAAAACTCAATGTTTATTCTCATTTTCAGAGCGCTTTCTTGTCCTTTTACATCTAAATCCATAGATTTCATTTTTTCCATATAAACGTCGAGTTTGCTTCTTATATCTGTCCACCCATCATTATTCCGACACTCGGGTAAAGAAAGTTCATAACCTATCGGTTTTGTATAATCATGGAAAAGATCTTCCAAGTCCTTCATGATTTTATCATTACTCTTTTGAAGAAAAACCGTTTCAAAATAAATGGTGCTCAAATCATTGTGCATCTGCAAGGTAAAATCCAATATACATTCTACCTCTTCCAAAGACTTTTCTTTATCCTTTTTTGAAAGTCCGCTGGGCGCCATGAGGGAAACGAAGGAATGTATTACCGAAACATATACATTATTGCCCAATAAATTTGATATATCCAAACCGCCTTTTTTGGGTTCATTTTGCGATAACATACTTTTTAATTCTTTAAATTCCGGATAATAATTAGGATTGGAAAGATTATCAATATCCCTGAAGGTAGCAATGGATGCAAAATGATGATCTAATGAAAGAATTTTTTCATAAAGGATTTTTGTTATGTCCAAACCTTTCAGGTATCGCAGTTTACTTAAATCTGTTGCTTCTTCCTTTTTATTCAGAATCAATTTTTCCTGCAATTGGTCTTTCAAAATTAGAAGGGCAACCTGTTTATTAACTTTCTGTTCAGTCAATAATTGATTATTTATACTTGAAAGTTGCTTTTTGATATCGAAGTTTAATTCGGCATAACTTTCATGAATAATTTGTGTCTCAGTTTTCAATTCATTAAGAACCGCTTCAATATCTTTTTCTATTGTTTCTTTTGACCATGTTTTTTCTGACATACCGTACATCATAGGGCAAGACAACAGGAAAATAAAAAAGTATATTTTTAAAGGGAACTTCATGAATTGAGATCTAGTTAAATTAAATAATACGGAATTTAATAAGCATTGTTTCTTTCTGAACCAATAACGGATAAGAACCTTTACTGATAAGATTGCCGGTCAACAACAATTCCTTTCTTACAAATTGAGGTAAAACAAAATTTTCTTCGAGTTTATAAAAAATATGTTTCCTGCCTTTTTCATCAGTGTAAAAATTACTCTTGATTGCTTTAATCGTTTCTTGGGAAAGTTTCTCCTTCTTGATCTCCAATACAAAAAACTCTTCATCTTTCTCTACAATTTTGTAATATTCTGCATTTGCATTCTTCGTTGATTCTATTGAACAAATAGATCCACCGGCATGGGTGCACATTCTACCGGTGAATTTAATTTCAGCTTGAAACCGTTCTTGGGATAAAACTCCCGTGGAACCCAAAAAAAGCAAAATGTAAATGAAATTGATCATTCCCTGTTTAATTAATTGTAAAAAAGGAAGCACACGTTTCCTTTTGCGTTAATTTAATTCAAATTCATATTCTTGCTCCCAATATTCCTGGGGATCGAAACTGACAAGAACAATGGTGATGTCATCTCGTTTTTCTGCTTCATCTACGTAAGATTTCACTTTTTTAATGCAATTCTTTCCCATGAATTTTGCCCAGAATCCTATCATGTAGTATTTGTTTTCTTCCAATTCAACAGGGTTACCATCCAAATCCACCATTCGAGAAGTCACATATTCCATATTGAACTTGTTTTTCTCCACTGGATTTTTCATATCAAGGGAATCAAGCGTTTTTATAAAATTCCCTACATCGCTTATACATTTGTTCTTATTCTCGGGATTTAGCAATGTGCCTTCGCTATTATAAAACAAAAAATTAGGCAGTTTTTGAATTTCCCCCAATACATCCACAAATTCCTGCGCATCTTTTAAGGCGTATGTATAATTGCTATTTACTTCATAATCTTCCATGTAACTAACAATATCTTCTTTTTTTTCTACCTTTGGGTCTTCAATATTGGCAATCATCTTAACCATCGTACGACAACTGGTCAAGGACACTATCAGTATAATTAAAGTTATTTTTTTCATGTTTATAATTATTGAAACCTGAATTTTTATAAATTCAGAGCCTTGATTTCATCTTTAGACATATTCCAATGTTCGTGAAAATCACAGTTCAGCAAATAATACTTGATTTTTACTCCTTCTGAACTTATTTTTTCGAGAAGTTCTACCCATAAAAACGCTTTTTCTTCGTTCAATTCCCCAGCATAAGTTGCCCAGGTAATAATTACATACATATCAAAATCACCTTCCGTTTTCACCTCTTTGAAAGATGTTGTCTGGATTAAACCGAGTAGAGACCTAATATTCTTGCTTTCATCAATGTGTAGTGAGTCTATATATTTCATATCAGAAATAAAATCATCAATAAGTGCATTACAATCCTCCGCTTTCTTTTTATAAGACACAAAATTCCCTTTGCTATTAAAGAAATATGCATTTGGTATTTCCAAACCTCCTTCCATTTTTGTAGCAGTAGCAAAGGCTCCTAAATTTTTAAAAACCAAAGTTTTGGTAGTGTCTATATCTTCTGAAGACAGATATTTCTGAATTTTAGAAATATTTTTTATTTGCGGATTTTCGACTCCATAAACTTTCCTCATTAATGATTTACAACCCATTGTAATAAATAATATCAGCAGAATTAAACTTGAATATCCTTTTTTCATTTTTAAAGATTTTTTACAGAATGCTACTTGAAGATATTTCTTCAAGTAGCATTTTTCCTATAAAGTAATTTTATAAAATCCTTGTTTCGCATCATAAACAATAGGGTACTCACCTTTTTCAATAGTGTAAGCCTTTTCGAAACCTAATTTTTGTGAAGTTTTTAAATCCAAAGTGTACCCCTCTTCTAATATAATCCTTTCTCCTCCAAAATATTTTACAATTTCTTTATGTTTCTCCTTTTGGAAAAATAGCTCCAAAGATCTTCTACCATCTTTTTTAAAGGAAAAGAACGTATCCATTGGTATATCTATGTCTATAACAATTCCACAAATACCAAAACCTTCACAGTCTTTACTTTTTCTGCCCCAGTCAACCGTTATTGTTATTTCAACCTTGTTCATTTCGGGGTTAACCAAACGATTTTGCGCTTTATTAGTTGATCCAGAAATGCCTAAATTCTCCTGAGCATGGATTGGATTGCTTATCGACAGAAAAAAACTACTGCCGTAATTCCTAAATAATTAATAAATATTTTCATTTTTAATAAGTTCTTAATTTTCACCTACTCATACGCTTTTCGGTTTCCGCGGTTTTTTAATGCTTTAACTGCATCATCTTTTTTTTGCAATTAGATTTTTAATAAAGAAGCATTACCTGGTAACCTTCTTTCTTTTCTTTTTTACTATTTCTCTTTTTATCTATTTGGGTTAATAATTAATAGAATAAAACTACAAGAGAAGTAAAATCACTGAGTACGTAAAAACCGTCGATTATGTTAACTCCATTTATTTTAATCAACAAAAAAAGCAAACCTTGATCGGTTTGCTTTTTTAATGTTAAAAATATCAAAGCTTAAATAAACCCTAGCTTCCTCGCTTCTCCTACAATAGCTTCATCACCACCATCTTCAATATTTAGATAATCTTTAATTTGTGCTTTGCGCTTTTCAATCGCACTTTTGGAAAGATTTATATGATCGGGAAGACTTTTAGTCTTCACGCCTTCAGAAAGTAAACTTATGATTTGCCGATTGAAGGAATCTAAAAACTCTTCCTTGGCCAAAAGGTTCTTTTTTCCCTTTAATACCGTTTCGCTGTAATAAGTTTCGTTCTTCATGAGAGCTTCGAAAGCCACCAAAAGATCATCAGCACTGAAATCACTTTTTACCAATAATCCTTCGGGCTTGATCTTGTTCAACATATTGTATAAAATGAATGCTTCAGAATGGGATGTAAGCATCACAATCTTGCTTTTGGGCAAATGCTGTCTGACAAGCAGCGCTAAATCTTCCCCATTTTTTATTTTCTTTTCAATGTACGGTGGCATACTTCGATCCAAAAAAACCATATCATATTTAATTTTATTAAAAGGATCTGTAATCTTTTTATATGCTGTTTCGCAACTGTAGCAGCTATCTGTTAAGATTTCTATATTTAAAGAATTATACTGCAAGATGGTTTTATAACCCTCAATTTGCGATGGGTGATCATCAATCATTAGAATATTTACTGGCATTGGTTGTCGTTTTTATTATTCAAGTTTATATTAAAGCGGAATTATTAAATGTATTTTGGTCCCGGTTCCGATTTCAGAAGCAATCGTAAGATTTCCGTTGATACTGTTCGCACGTTGCCGCATGTTTTTGAATCCAATTCCGGTTGAACGCTTGCAAGTATCGAATCCAATACCATTATCTATAATCTCTATATTTAAGTTATTGTCAATTTTTTCCATTTTTAAACTTACCTCACTGGCTTTTGAATATTTACTGATATTTTGCAACGATTCCTGTACAATACGATAAACCTGTACTTTTATATTACCGTGGATTAAGTTCCATTTAATTCCTTGATCCACATCTTTAAGAAAGTTAATATCTGAATGGTCTCTTACAGGTTGCAAAAGATGTTCTATTACGGAAACAAAATTGATCGTATTTCCAAAAATCTCATTATTCAGGTTATGTGAAATAGCTCTAATTTCCTTTTCGACCTCCTGAATTTTATCGACATAGGTTATACATTTTTTAATGGTCGCCGAATCATTTTTCTTGTTCAGGACATAAAGATTCAATCTAATTCCCGATAATCTTCCCATGACCCCATCATGCAGTTCCTTAGAAATCCGGTTTTTCTCCAATAGTTTCCCCTCTTCAATTTTCTCCTGTTGTTCAAGCATTAACCTAAAAATTTCCTCTTGGTCTTTTTGCTGATCTGTTTTGAGTTGTAATTCGCGATTCTTTAATTTTTGAGTTCGGAAAATGAACAAAAAAATCCCGCTTAAAATAGTAAATGATCCAAACCCCAAAATTGTCCAGCTTCTTAACTGCAGCTTTTCATTCTCCACTTCCATCAATTCCTTTTGATGAAGGATATCAGCAGTTTCATAAGCGATCAACGCATATTGATTTTTTTCCTTTCTTTCCTCCGTTTGCAAGCTATCTTTTAATTGTATGTATTTATCGTAATGTAAAGAACTGTTCTGACGGTCCATTTTGCCCATTAGGCGAAGGACTTGTAATTTTATTAATGAATTTTTGAGTTTTTTCGATTCTTTAAAAGCACTCACAATATGAGGTCGCGCCAGTGAAAATTTTTCTTCATCTATAAAATACTCAGCGATCTTGAGTTTCAACATCATCGATTCCATTTTTGACCCAATCTTTTGCCTAATATCTAAAGCCTTCTTCAGTTCAGTTAAAGGATCAACATTGTTGAGTTTATAGTTAGTAATGGAACGACCTTCTATTACATCAGCATAAAGCGCGGGAAAGTGATCTTGAAGCCCGGGTTCTTTAAAAGCTCTGTCATAAAAATCCAAAGATTTTATTAGGTTTCCCGCGGCGCCATAAACGGTTCCCAATCGAGAAATTGACGCAATCTTAAATTCATTTCTGAAATGCTCATCAACATCCTTAATTACTTCCATGGCATTTCTGTGATATTCAATGGCTTTTTCGTAATCTTTTAAAAGATATCTGAAGTCTCCTATTAAATAATTACATCTATAAACCAAGAAAGGATCCTTGATTTCCTTTGCGATAGTCAAGGCCGAAGTAACCAACATCTCCGCACTTGAGATTTCGTTGATCGTTTTTAGCAAGGAAGCTTTGTTGACTTGAATGGTTGCGATATACTGCAAATTTTTTGTGCTTCGGAAAATTTTTTCGGCTTTATGAAAATAAAAAAAAGTACTATCATTCTGCGCCAAATTAAAATAATACAGTCCGTAATAAAAATAAGCACGACCAACACTATTGGAATCCTCCGCTTTTTTGGCCAAGGACATCACCTGGTTTGTCATGTCCAGAAAATTGGCATGATCGCCCACAGCGCGGTATCTATTTGCTATTTTGAAAAAATTTCGGCGTTTCGTTGAATCATTTTTTCGAATTGAATAATGTTTGTATAACTTTTCTATCGCTGCTTTCCTTTGAACAAGATTTTTGGAGGGATCATAGGCGCTGAAATACAATGAATCCGTTTTCTTCTTATTCCATTCGGCAGATATGTTTCTTCGATTTTGTGAACAGGAATAGAGCAACAAAATTGTTAGGAAAAACAATATTTTTTTAATCATCTTTTGACTGGAATCTGTCACTTTTTATTTATAATTTGCTTCCAAACTTGAATAGAACAAGAAGACAAAAGCAAATTTTATTCAAGGTTGGTTAGGTAAATTCTGCCAATTTTCAGGCAGAAATTTGGTATTTGATTTGCTATAATCGTTATTTTATTGAAGACTTTTGACTTAATTCGATGAATAACATCTATTTTCGTTCATATTATTAAAAATCTTCATCTGCGTTACTAAAAAAAAGAATCCCCCTACTTTTTGTAGAGGGATTTTAAAAATTGTTGAACCGAATTTTTTAAACTGGAAAAAACATTTCAGTTTAATCAATATAACCCATTTTACGCATCCAGTCGTCGTTGTACATTTTACCTACATAACGACTGCCGTGATCGTGAAATAAAACAACTACAACATCATCTTTTTTGAAATGTTCCTTTAACTGCAAAAGTCCTTTTATGGCAGCACCGGCACTATTTCCCAAAAACATTCCTTCTTCCTTTGCCAGTTTTTGCGTATAAACTGCCGCGTCTTTATCTGTTACTTTTGTAAATCCGTCGATGACATCAAAATTCACATTCTTGGGAAGAATGTCCTCTCCAATTCCTTCAGTGACGTATGGGTAAATTTCATTTTCGTCGAAAATTCCTGTTTCATGGTATTTCTTAAAGACAGATCCATAAGTGTCAATTCCCCAGACTTTTATATTTGGGTTTTTCTCTTTTAAAAATTTACCGACTCCGCTTATGGTTCCTCCCGTTCCAACACCGACAACAAAATGGGTGATTTTCCCTTCTGTTTGCTCCCATATTTCAGGTCCGGTGCTTTCGTAATGCGCCTTCGTATTGCTCAAGTTATCATACTGGTTGACATACCAAGAATTTGGTGTTTCTTCCGCCAATCTTTTTGAAGTCGAATAATAAGATCTTGGATCATCTGGAGCCACATCCGTGGGACATACAACCACTTCACTGCCAACAGCGCGCAAAATATCCACTTTTTCCTTGGATTGTTTGTCGGCCATTACACAAATCATTTTATAACCTTTCACAATCGCCGCCAGTGCCAAACCCATACCTGTGTTTCCTGAGGTTCCTTCTATAATCGTTCCGCCAGGTTTCAACCATCCGTTAGCCTCTGCGTCTTCAATCATTTTCACCGCCATTCTGTCTTTCACGGAATTTCCCGGATTAAAAGTTTCATATTTCGCAAGCACCAAAGCCTCAATGTCTTCGGTTAGTTTGTTCAACTTTACCAAAGGTGTATTTCCAATTGTGCCCAATATATTCTCTGCGTATTTCATTTTATTTTTTTGAATTTACAAAGGTAAGAAAACACTATTCAAATCTAATTGCCTTCACGGGACTAGTTTTTGATATGATATAAGAAGGCAGGAGAAGCATGAGCATACACAATAACAATGTACCAATATTGACAGCTAGAATATATTCTAACCCTATATAAACAGGAACTTCGGTCACGTAATACGTTTCGGGATTTAGCGGAATGAACTTGAAGTATTTTTGAGCGAAGAGTAATCCCAATCCAATTAAATTTCCCCAGAAAAGTCCTTTTACAATTAAATATCCAGCATTGTACAAAAATATTTTCCGAATACTCCAATTGCTGCTGCCCAATGCTTTTAGAACGCCAATCATTTGGGTTCTTTCCAAAATCAAAACAAGTAATGCTGTGATCATATTGATACCGGCAACCAAAATCATAATTCCAATAATCAAAGCAATATTAAAGTCGAATAAATCCAGCCATTCAAAAATGGAGTAGTATTTCTGCTGAATTGTTTGCGTGTCCAAAAACGAATCTGTTTTTTCGTAAATCTCGTTTCCTTTTTGGTTCAATTGATCAAAATCATCTACGAAAATTTCGAAATGACCAATTTCATCCTTCTCCCATTTATTCAATCTTTGGATATGCCTGATGTCAGCAATCAAATATAATTCATCAAATTCCTGAAAACCTGAATTAAAAATTCCCTTGATGACAAAAGCTCTTAGAAGCGGATTTTGTGAGTTTTCATCGCGCCAAAAATAAGTAATCACTTTATCGCCAACATCAAACCCCAACCGATCAGCAATATATTGTGAAATAAGGATTTCCTCATTTAATTCCGCGGTATAATCGGGCAATTCGCCTTCAACCATAAATTCTTTAAAATAATCCCAATTATAATCGGCTCCCACACCTTTCACCGCTACGCCTTCAAAATCGGTTTCCGTTCGAATAACACCGGCTTTGACAGCAATTGCCTGCACATGTTTTATTCCATCAACATTCTTAAATTCAGGATAAAAATCTTGATTTTTAGAAATCGGATTTATGGAATTACCTGAGTTGTTATTATCGTAACTGGAAATCGTGATATGCCCATTAAATGCCGCAATTTTATCTCGAATTTTATCCTGCAATCCCATGCCTGTAGCGAAGGAAACCAGCATCATAATCACCCCAATTGCAATGGCAATAATGGCTATTTTTATTATTGGTGCCGAAATACTACTTTTATACTTCTTTGTGCTGATGAGGCGTTTGGAAACAAAAAATTCGAAATTCAATCCTATGGTTTTAAGTTTTATCAAAAATACATTTTTATTCTTTCTTATTTTGATCAATTCCTGCGGAACTGATCCCGTTAAAAAAGAAAATACTGCTCTTGCAGATAAAAAACAGGAAACCCCAACCGAAACCAAAGAAAAATTAGCCGAAATAATTGTCGGCGCCAACCGAACTGCTGTTTATCTTCCTTTTTTGGAAAACAAAAAAGTCGGTATTGTGGGAAACCAATCCTCCGTAATTTTTAAAGATAAAAATCATAAAACCTATACGCATTTGGTGGATTCATTGGTTGCTTTAAATGTAAATGTGATTAAAGTTTATGCGCCCGAACACGGTTTTAGAGGAACCGCAGATGCAGGGGAAGTGATCAAGGACGGAAAGGATGTAAAAACGGGTTTGCCTATAATATCGCTCTACGGAAGCAATAAAAAACCGACTCCGCAGCAACTTGAAAATATAGATATTCTCATTTTTGATCTTCAAGATGTGGGAGCAAGATTTTATACTTACATTTCTTCACTTCATTATGTAATGGAAGCCGCAGCCGCAAATAATATTCCGATGCTCATTTTAGACAGGCCAAATCCCAACGGACATTATATTGACGGACCCATTTTAGAACCTCAGCATAAAAGTTTTGTGGGAATGCATCCCATTCCGGTCGTACACGGACTCACAATGGGCGAATATGCAAAAATGATCAATGGTGAAAAATGGTTGAAAAATGGGATTCAGGCGGAAATCACCGTCATTGAAATGGAAAATTACGATCATGAAAAAGAATATAATTTGCCGATAAAACCATCTCCGAATTTACCAAGTGCGAAAGCC
Organism: Salinimicrobium sp.; assembly: GCA_035705495.1. Lineage (GTDB taxonomy): Bacteria > Bacteroidota > Bacteroidia > Flavobacteriales > Flavobacteriaceae > DASSWB01. The sequence goes on from DASSWB010000003.1 coordinate 23,913, forward strand.
GTGAATCTTTATCCGAGCCTATGTTTTTTTGAAGGTACCAACGTAAATGCCGGACGGGGAACTTCGAAACAATTCCAAGTATTTGGATCTCCTTTTTTGGATTCAGAAAAATATGAATTTTCTTATGTTCCCAAACCAAATGAAGGTTCAAAACACCCTAAACATGAAGGAAAAATCTGCTACGGAAAAGATTTATCTAATACTGAAAAACTTTCAGAACTCAATTTGGACTGGTTGATTGAGGCATATAACAACACTTCAAATAAAGATGATTTTTTCACCGATTTCTTTACCACTTTAGCGGGCACAGAGAAACTACAACAACAAATAGGAGCTGGAATGACGGAAGATGAAATTCGTGAAACCTGGGAAAGTGGATTGAAGGATTTTCGGAAAATGAGGGAGAGATATTTGATGTACTAGAAAAAGAAGATGTTGCGAGTTGCGAGATTCGGGTTGGGGGTGAAAATGTTATTGTAAAATAGGGGAGGATGCGAAGTCAGCTTTTCCAAGAAGTTTCTACGTAACGGATAAATGAATTTATTTTTGCTCCCAAATTTTCGTATTCATTTTTTATTTCCTGGTGTTCTTTCAAGAGATCAGGATAGAGAACCATTAATTTTTCCAAATGACAAATCGTTTCATCATTGCTTGAGTGAGAATAAATCAAAAACCTTATAAAATCCGCTTTATATCTTCTTCTCCCATAACCTTCTACAATGTTCGTAAAAACAGAATCCGCCGATCTCCTCACCTGACTACCTAATTCATAAAGCTCATATTTTGGCAAAGAGAGACTTATTTTATGAGTTTCAAAAAATAATTTTAAGGAAATTTGGTAAATATCAAGATTCTTATAATTGTTTCGCATTTTTTCCGAAAAGATACAAGAAAAATTCATTTTCATCGTGTTGATTGAGGTTACGAGTGGTGGGTTATTAGTTACAAGGTGTGGATTGAAAAAAATCGGATTGAGGAGAAAAAAATGACCCAGCAAAAAGACTCGGGCATTCGGTAACAAAGAGAAGTAAAAAGAAAAGATTTGCGACCCACAAAAATCAGGAAAACTCGTCACACTTGACAAACCTTCACCGCCAAAAGCGACTTGCAACCCGAAACAACCGAAGGTCAACCCGCAACAAAATTTTACTTCACTCTCCGCTTCATCTCCTCCACGATATTAAAAGCTGCGGGGCAAATCGCAACATTTTTCATCGTTAAGTCTGAAATCTGCTGGAACTTTTTCCGATCGGTGTGTGGAAACTCGGAACAAGCCTTTGGTCTTACATCATAAATCATACAGTAGTTTTCTGAATCCAAAAAAGTGCATGGAACCTGTTGCAAAACATAATCATTGTCCTCATCAATCCGTAGGTATTGATCTATAAATTGCTGAGGCTTTTGCTTGAAGTGTTTTGAAATCCGTTCAATGTCTTTGGGAGTAAACAACGGACCTGTAGTTTTGCAGCAATTGGCGCATTTAAGACAATCGGTTCGTTTAAATTCTTCCTCGTGCAATTCCTGCATAAGCATATCCAATTGTTTTGGCGCTTTCTTTTTAAGCTTCTGAAAAAACTTTTTATTTTCGTTATGCTTATCTTTGGCTCGCTCCGGCAAATTTTCCAACGTCTCCTTCATGGGGCAAAGATAAAAAGAGAATGGGTAGAAAAACAGAAAATTCAGACGTATTTGGTGCCGCCATTTCCGATTTTTTCGAGAACAAAAAAGCAGATGACATCATTGTTCATTCGCCTGATTTTGAAGATGATGTTATTGAGGTCTCCTATCTATTCCGCAGTTATCAAGAAATGCCCAAACTGGAACAAAAGGCTTTGAATCATTGCTTCGGAAAGGTTTTGGACGTGGGTTGTGGCGCTGGGAGTCATTCACTTTTTTTACAAAATGAAAAAAAATTGGAAGTCACCGCAATAGATACTTCCGAAGGTGCAGTGGAAATTTGCAAGCGCCGCGGAATTAAAGATGTGCGTTTACAGGATTTTTTCAAAATGGAAAATGAAAATTTTGATACCATCTTATTGCTAATGAACGGTATCGGGATTGTGGGCAATCTTTATAATTTGGATGATTTTTTTCAGCAGTTAAAAAACCTTCTTACACCCAATGGACAAGTAATTTTGGATTCATCCGACTTACGCTATCTTTTTGACGAAGATGAAGATGGCGGAATTTGGATTGATGCTTCTGAAGGATATTACGGCGAACTCGAATTTCAAATGTCCTATAAAGACCTGAAATCTGAAACATTTGAGTGGTTATACATCGATTTCAACACGTTGCAACTTGCGGCGCATACCAACGGATTTGAAATTGAACTCTTGCAAGAAGGTGAACATTACGATTACTTGGCGAAACTTACGCTTTCATGAAAGTTGACTAATATTCTGTCACATCACCCCAATTTTCACCGCTTTTAATCCGGTACAATTGCATTTCCGAAACCCCAAACTGCTTGGCGATCATTTTCATGCGTGTCCTGCGGTTCGGATCGTTTATCTTTCTTTTTATCAACTTTACCCTGGTTTCCGTCAGTTTCGCGTAAGGTCGCCTTTTAGGTTGATTTTCCAATCTCTTTTTAAAATCTGGATTCGTGAATTGATGTTTCTCCTTTTCCGATTTTGTCGCCCATTTTAGGTTTTTTACGTGATTGTCGGTTTTTTCATAATTCAGGTGAATGACATGGATACCATCGCCTTGTTCCAAAAAATGTTCAGCAACAAGCTTGTGCACATAACGACTTGTTGCTTTTCCGCTTTTTTGTTTGAGGGGCACCGTTTGATAACCATTGATGAAATACTTTTTCATCAAAAAATCTTCCGATCTTTTACAGTTGATGATTCTACCATAATTCGATATCTTGAATTTTTCCTTCTCTGAAATTTTCTCATCAAAAACGATTTCCTTCCATTCTTCGTCCCAAAAACTTTTTATCATTTTTTTATTTTTTGATTCTGTGTTATTTCCCTCCAAATTTCATATAAATTGAATAACTATCGCTATTGAAAGTCGTAAAATAAGAATTATTTAACCTTTTCCCCTCCCAAATAGGTATTCACTGCTTTTGTTTCCGGTATTTTCTCTTCGGAAACTTCCATGATATCCTGATTCAGGATTACAAAATCGGCAAATTTCCCAGGTTCAATGCTTCCTTTTTCTGTTTCCTCAAAATTCGCATAAGCAGCCCAAATCGTCATTCCGCGTAAAGTTTCTTCACGGGATAATGCCTGATTTTTGAGAAATCCATCTTCGGGATAATTCTGAGTATCCTTTCGAACCACGGCTGCATAAAATGTAAGAAAAGGATTTACCTGTTCAACAGGAAAATCGGTTCCCAGAACAATAATGCCAGCTTCGTCCAATAACTTCTTGTACGCATACGCGCCCTCTCTCAATCGCTCTTTCCCCAAGCGATCTTCTGCCCAATACATATCGCTTGTTGCGTGTGTTGGTTGTACGGACGGAATTATATTTTTACTGAAATACTTGAAATCGGATTCATCGATGATTTGTGAGTGTTCTACCCTCCAACGTCTGTTATCGTCGTCTCCAATCAATGAATCATAAGTTTTCAAAACCATGGCATTAGCAGAATCTCCAATAGCGTGCGTGTTCATTTGATATTTTGAAACTGCAATTCGTGCAGCGGTTTTTTTAAACTCGGAAACAGGGGATAACAAAGCGCCATAATGATTGTGTTTATCGGAATAAGGCTCTTTTAAAGCCGCTCCTCTGGATCCCAAAGCACCATCGCTATAAAATTTTACCGAACGGACATTCAATTTTTCGGTTTTTAAAAAATCTCGGTTTAGGTAGTAATCCAAGTTTTCCTTTGTGTTACTGATCATTGCATAAATACGAATGTCCAATTTTCCAGCTTGTTGCAGACTATCAATAAGTTCAATGACATTCCTATCAAGTCCGGCATCAACTACCGTTGTGAGTCCGTAACTAAATGCAATTTTTTGCGCTTCTAAAAGTCCGGCGATTTCTTCTTTTCTTGACGTCTGCGGAATTGCCTTTTGAACCAATTCCATAGGATTATCAACAACAATTCCAGTTAGCCTGCCGTTTTTCACCTCAATATCACCACCTTCAAATTTTGTTTCAGCAGTAATTCCCGCTGCATTTAATGCCGCTTGATTCGCCAGCAATGCGTGACCATCAATTCGTGTAATAACAACTGGTGTATCAGGAAAAAGAATATCCAAAGTATCTTTTGTGGGAAATTCCTTGATTTCCCAATCGTTTTGGTCCCAACCTCTTCCAACAACAAATTCTGAATTTCTTTGTTTTTGAAAATCCACAATTTTTTGGATCACTTTCGCAAAACTTTTGGTTCCGGTGAGATTCACGGTTTGGAGTTGCATTCCCAATCCGTAGAAATGTGCGTGTGCATCAATTAAACCAGGAACAATTGTGCTTCCATCGGCATCGATAACTTTTGTGGCATTGTATTGATTCAATAATTCTTCCGTAGTGCCAACAGCAATAAATTTTCCGTCTTTTACAGCAAATGCTTCCGCAGTGGAAAAATCGGAATCAACGGTATAAACTTTTGCGTTTGTTATTAGTAAATCAACTGTATCACGTTGTTCAACCGTTGCGCAGGAAACTAAAATTCCGAAGCAAAAAAAAGAGAAAATTAATTTTTTCATTTTAAAAAATTTAATCAAAAATAGAAAATGCGTACTTAAAAAGACGCATTTTCAGTGATTAAAAACATTATTCGGTTAGAACCAAGAAGCAATGGTATCAATAATTGTATTACGAATATCGCGGTTGGCTCCTGCTGCCAAAGCAACCGAAATAAATAAACCGATCATAGCATAAGAGAAATCCCTAAAAATCATTTTTCCTGCTTTTTTACGGTGCTTCTTGCCCTTTTTAGTTCGCGCTAAACTAATTGCAATTTCACGACCGCCAATTACCCCAAGGAAAACCCAGGTTGTACTCATTGGAACCGTACTGATAAATAATTTGTAAATCAAAAGAATCACATAGGTGGCATCGATTAATGTTGCGGCACGAATATCAGAAATACGCGCTTTTTCACTTACAACTTCCTGAATCTTATCACCGCGCAGGTAAAATAATAGACCTAATCCGGCAAAAATTGTAAATGCGAAAATCAGAAATTGAAATAAGTTTTGTTCTCGAGGAAGATAAACGGCAATATTGGCTCCATCTTGCATCACCCAAACCGCCCAAAGTGCACCACTCACAATCCATTGTGCTGCGGTCCAACCTCTATGTGCTTTTCTACTTTTAAAATATTTTTTGATGAAATTATAAGAAAAATACCAAACTACAAATGACAAGATGAACGCCATGATATAACCCGACCAGCTTTTCCAGACTACGGAAGTAATCCCTGAAGTATCGGCGCTAAACACACTTAAAATAAGGAAAGTAGTAGAAACCGGCATCTTCATCCGTGTAAGGATGAGTAGAATAAGCGGCGCAATTATTTGCCAAAAACTGAAACTTTCCGGATGCGGATAATCTGACGAACCATCAGTGTTTAAAAGTCGCTGGTAAGTAACATCTCCATCAAAATAAACCCAACTAAATGTTACTACCGCCAAAAATATAATACCGATAAATAACCATAAAATCCACCATTGTTTCGCTTTGTTACTCTCAATGAAAGTTCCCAACGATTGGATACTGTCGTTTGCTACCGTTGCGTATGCGGCAAAAAAGAAGCCCAACCACATACCGCCTGGATGTCCGGTTAAAACTCCCGCTAACACAAAACCGACAATAATAATTCCGAGGAAGGTTTTTTCCTGAACCATAAAATCCAGGACGTTCAAATAGGGTCTGTTCCTTTTTATTCTCGTAAACTTCTTTGCTTTTGCCATTGAAAAATTTTATTTGCCATTTTATTGGTCATTTTTTTACGCTGCAATATTAATTGAAATATTATTTTCCAATGTTAAGAAATTATCAACAAAATAGTTTTAATGTTTTCTAAAAATCAAATTTATAAGTCGCGCCTGCCATTACTTGGATTCCTTGCACGGGATAATCAAGCCATCTTTCGTAATTATTTCCGAGTAAATTGTTTCCTCGTACAAAAGCAGAAAGTTGATTATTGAACCTGTACCCGAAATGTGCATTGGCATCAAGGTAAGAATCTAAATTCTTTAAAAACAAACTAGGATCAATGGGGTAATTTACTATCCGTAAATCCTTACGCTCTCCTCGGTAAAAAACATTAGCGCCAGCATACCATTTATCCGTAATCTGATAATCCATTACCAAAGACGCTTTCATATCTGGTAGGTTCCATGGTTCATCTTGGTTTGCTGTTTCGAAGCTCAGAATTTCAGCATTTAATCCCAGCGAAAAATTGCTATTCGCTTCAAAATTTAATTCACCAAAAAATGACATGGTTTTTACATCATCATAAACTACCTGGAAAGAATTTCCATTATCATAATTGTTTCGATTATCCATTTCTATTGTATACGGAGCACTTATAAAAAGTGGTTTCGCATTTTCTGTTATGTAGCTTCCTCGAAAGTTGAAGTTAATATTGCTTGCAACTTTACCTTTTACTCCCAAATAACCGTTATACTGTCTATCTGTTGGTGAAATTCCTATTGTGGGTGCAATAAAAGGATTTTCCTGTGAAAATTTGTTGTAGGAATTTTGTTGAAGTTCACCTTCCAATCCGCCGTAGGCAATGAAATATTCTCCTGCCACCCTATAACTGGCAGTAATTTTTGGATAAACAAAAAATTTGCTTTCACTATTTTCCATATCCATACTGTAAACTCCTTCCACTCCCAGATTTATGGTTAAATCGTCTCTCAAAATCAATAAACTCGGATTTAGTCCTAGACTTAAAAAACCATAATTTAAACCTTCCATATCCTCATTCTCGAAAAAGGAATCTTCAAAACTTCCGTTTAAATAATCAGCAGTCAGCGTAGTTGTAATCAATTCTTCTGCAATTTCGAATTCGAAAGTTGGTTTTAAAACTGCGTGAATTTCTGCGGAATCGTACGAATCACCAAACCGGCTTATGTCGAATTTTCCATTTTTAAAAAAAGAGTCTTCCAAAGCAAGATCTACACCTGCATAAATATCCAAGTAATTCTGCTGCGGATCTATCGTATTTAATTCCGTTTCCGGCAATACTAATTCTTCTGGCAAACCATACCAATTGATCAGCTGATGCTTCACTCCTGCCTGGGCTCTCCAAGTTCTGTCTCTGTTACGGGATGAATAATTAAGGTTGAAATCGGTATTGTAAAACTCATCATCCAAAACCACATCTTTAATCCCTCCTTGCGAAGAATTATGCGTTAGGAAAATTCCGAAGTTATCACTTTTACTGATTTCGAAATTTGTGTAAAATTCCGCCAAAGCGCTGGTATAGGAACCAAATCCGAGGGTGAAATAGCTATTGTACACATCCAAGGTTCTGTTTCTTTCCAAATTTGCCGCTCTTCCCTTGGCGGGTTCAAAAGTGGAAGCGACGGGAACAGAATTAATATGATATTCCACTTCCTTTTTTTCAATTCCCAAAGAATCGCCACTTGGAGGTGTTTCCTTAATTTTAAAAACATCACCAACGGATGGCGTGTAAGGTTTTATTACAACCACTGTTTCGCTATCAATCGGATCATCATCCTGAGCAAAAACAAATCCGCTTAAAAAAAACATTGCTAAAAATAGACTTCTCTTTATCGAAATTAATTGCATGTGCAAATCTTTATTAATTGAAGGATGATTAATCATTTACTTGTACCGAAGAATTTGTTTTTGCTTCTTCGGTTTTTATTTTGTTCAATTCGGTCTGGGCTTCAATAACCACTTCAGGATAATCGCTGAAGTTTTTAATTACACTGTCCAAAATATAGGTTGCCTGATAGGCATCGCCAAGTGCATAAAAATTCTTGGCCATAATGACCAATCCTTTTCCGCCGTACAACTTATAACCGGAATAATCCTTTGCCAATTTTTGAACGACTTCATTTGACGCTGCAAACTCACCAGTTTTGTTTTTGAAATAGGCATTGTAATAAAGTGCTTCCGCCGCCAGACTACCAGTCGCGATTTTTTGAACTTCAGCATAGGCGTTTTTAGCGCGGTTTTCATCACCTGTTTTCATCGCGGCGCGAGCAATCATCACGTGCGCATCACTTTTCACATTGGCCTCGATTGCTTTATTTGCCAATACTTTTTCTGCATACGCAATTGTCTGTGCATAATCTTTCTGCTCGTAATAGGATTTCATCAAATTGGATTGCGCGAAAATGACATTCTGCGGATATTCTGCTGCGGTTTCCAATCTTTTTAAAATCGGAATTGCTTTTACATAATCACGTTTTTCAAGATAAATTTGAGACAATCTTGCGAGCGCCTGTTCCGTATATTCGTTTCGTTCTTTGTCCAGAACGTATTCATAATAGGAAATTGCTTTTTCTTTTTTTCCATCTCGAAAATAGAGATCGGCCAAATAATAGTTGCTTTTCAAAGCGTACAATCCTTTCGGAAATTGTTGTAGATATTTCTCCAAACTGTTTGTCGCAGCTGCAATTTCATTATTTCTGTATTGTTTTTCCGCCGCTTCAAAAGTAGTTTCATCCAATTCTGCATCGGTTACATTTACAAAATCCAAACCTCTTACCCACTGCGCGTAAGCATCGGTATTTCCCATATCAATGTAAATCAGTCGCGCAGTTTTTACGGCTTGAATTGCTTCTTCCGTACTCGGATAATCGGCCACGACTTTTTTGAATTTCGTTAAAGCTTCATTATTCTGATCCTGATTGTAAAAAATCAAACCTTGTTTGAGCATTGCTTTTGAAGCATAAGAACTTTCTGGCATATTAACAATCAACCTGTTGTAGGTTTTAATCGCTTCCACATTATTATCGATGGCAACGTAGGTATTTCCCAATTCAAAAAGCGCGTCATCCATATATGAAGACCAAGTATAAGTACTTAAAAAAGTATTTAGATTTTCGATTTTCTGTGCATTTCTATCCACAAATCCGTAGCTGATTGCCTTTTGAAAAGCCGCATAATCATCTTTGCCACCACTTAACGCAATAGCTTCGTTATACGCCTCCATTGCTGGCCAATAATTGCTGTTCACAAAATGACTATCACCCAATCTGATATAAGCATCATTTTTCCGGGCTTTATCATCTGAGGTCTTTGCATATTTACCAAAATGCGAAGCAGCTTGATCGTATTGTTTCATTTTGAAATAAGCATAACCAATATTGTAATCGATATTTGCTTTTTCTGGAGTTCCCTTGGAACCACTCATTCCGTCAAATTGTTTGTAACCGATCAATGCATCTTGAAAACGATTGACGTTAAACTGACTTTCTGCTTTCCAAAAAGTTGCCTTTGCAGTAAAAACTGGATCACGCGGTTCTCCCAAGGATTTGTCGAAAGTAGCGATTGCTTCGTTGTAATCTCCTTCATTGTACTGCTCAATTCCGACGAAATAGGCGACTTTTTGATAAGCGACTTTACTCTCAAAGCTGTTTTTGCCTTCGAGCATTTTGAGCGCTTCTTTGTAATTTTTTGAAGTTAAATAAGAATCGATTAGAAGTGATTCTATTTCCTGTTTGGCTGGTGAATTTGGATAAGCAAGCAGAAAGTTGTTCAAAACCTGCGGAACGCTCTCATAACTGTTCCCGATTTCATAACTCAGTTTTGCATAATTTAAAAAAGCATCTTCTTTGATCTTCGCATCGAAATCCATTTCACTTGCATTTTTGAATGCATTTAAAGCCTGCTGTTTCTGATCGAGTTTCAAATAAGCTTCTGCCAAATGATAATATGCATTTTGTGCAACGGCATTGTCGCCTCCAATTATTTTATTGAATTCGGAAATACTATTTTCATAATCTCCTTGCTTAAAATAGGCGTAACCCAGCTGATAATAATCGGTGTTGCTCCATTTTCCGCGTTCCCCGTTGTATTCTTTTAAATACGGAATTGCTTCTGCATACTGACCTAAATTGAAATAACTTTCCCCAATGATTTTGTTCAATTCTGATTTTTCTTGTCGGTTGGCTTTGTCAAGTTGCGCTTTCCCCAAGTCGATTGCTTTTTGGAAATCACCGCTTTTAAAACTCATATCCGCCTGAAAATAAGAAAGGTCTTCATTAAACGTTTCGTCTCCTTTTACATCTTCAAAAAGTTCTTGGGCTTCTTGATAATCATCACCTTCGTACGCCATAAATCCGAGGTAATATTTGGCTTGTGTACCATATTCTTTTGAATCTTTCACCCGATTTAGATAATCGCGCGCTTCGTCATATTTTTTACTTTTGAAATAAGCGTAACCATTATTGAAATTGAATTCGTCCATTTCCTTTCTGGAAAGTTTGCTTTCGTCCACTCTTTCGTACCATCTACGTGCCCCAGAATAATTTCCGGTTTCAAAATAAAAATTTGCGACATCTATAAAAGCAGAATTTCTTTTGGTACTTGTGGGATAGCGTTCCACGAAATCTTCCATCATTTTCTCTGCGCCCGGCTGACGCATTTTCACCGCACTCGTCGCGATATAATAAGCAGCATCTGCTTCCACTTGTAGATTATCGGTTTCCTCTTTTACTTCGGAAAATGCCGTTTGCGCAGCAAGATATTGTTCATTGTTGAAAAGTGACAACGCCCGATTGAACTCGGCCATATCATTTGTATAAATAGCAGTTTGTTGTGCAAAAATGTTTGACGTGAAAAACGAAAGAACCATCAAAATAACAACCGACTTAATTTTCATAGAATATTTTTTTATGACGCAACCAAAGATAATTTAATCTCAGATTTTATAACGGTCAATAACACGTATAATTATGTTAACGTTAAAAATTAAGTCGGTCATTTAGTCAAAAATCTATTTTTAACTTTAAATTTACGTTTTGAAAAAAATCACATTCCTTCATGGCAAACACGGTTTTATATTTAAAAGATGCTTCTATCTATCAGAGGGACAGCCTTATTCTTTCTGAAGTCGATATAGAAATCAATAAGGGCGAATTCGTTTATCTTATTGGAAAAACCGGAACCGGAAAAAGTAGTTTTATGAAAACCCTTTACGGCGATTTGCCATTGACGCATGGTGAAGGAACCATTGTGGATTACAATTTGCGGACATTAAAAGAAAAGGACATTCCTTTTTTACGTCGGAAACTGGGCGTGGTATTTCAAGATTTCAAATTATTAAACGACCGTACGGTGCGGGACAATCTTCTTTTTGTGCTGAAGGCTACCGGATGGAAGGAAAAAAATTCCATAGATAACAAAATAGACTCCGTGCTTGGGAAAGTCGGAATGAAATCGAAAGGTTTCAAATTTCCTTACCAACTTTCAGGAGGAGAACAACAACGTGTGGCAATTGCACGCGCTTTGTTAAATGATCCAGAATTGATTTTGGCAGATGAACCTACTGGAAATTTAGATCCGCAAACATCTGTGGAAGTCATGGAAGTTTTGCAGGAAATCAACAAAAACGGAAATACGATTTTAATGGCAACGCATGATTACGCCCTGCTTTTAAAATATCCATCAAAAACCTTGAAATGCGACGGTCAACGGGTTTTTGAGGTGGTGCAAAGAACGGTTTAGTTATGTACGGATTCGTAAAACAAGTCGTAAAAAAGCTTGTTCCGAAGGAATTTCTTTTTAAAAACGAACTGTTTTTCCGTCGATTTTTAATTCCTTTTTACAAGGGAAAAAATTACAGTTGTAATATTTGCAATCACGGTTGGAAAAAATTCATCAGTTTACCCGACACGGATTTACTTTGTCCCTATTGCGGCAGTCGGAGTCGGACGCGAAGATTATTTCAGATCCTTTCTCAAAATGAAAAAATATCGGGAAAAGTCTTACATTTTTCACCGTCGAGAAGTTTATACCGCAAGTTGAAATCGCATTTCAATATTGAATATTACAGCAGTGATTTTGAAAATGAATTTTTAGCCGATTATAGATTCGACATTACAAACATTGATGTTGAAGCAGAAACTTTTGACTTGATTATGTGTTTTCATATTCTGGAACATATTCCAGATGACCAAAAAGCGATGCAGGAACTTTTTCGGGTTTTAAAAAAGGATGGAAAATGTTTTGTTCAAACTCCTTTTAAGGAAGGTGAAATTTATGAAAACGAAAAAATCATTACGAAAGAAGATCGTTTGAAAGAATTCGGGCAAGAAGATCACGTGCGGGTTTATTCCGTTGAAAGTTTACGGGAAAGATTGGAAAAAACAGGTTTCAAAGTGCAAGTCCTGACCTATCCCGAAGCACAATTCCCTTTCGGACTCAAAAAAGAAACTGTTCTTGTGCTGGGGAAATAGGTTATTTCAGAAAGTTCTTCATTAAAAACAATTCTTTGGCAACTATTTCAGAAGCTTTTTTTGCGCCTGAATGGTTCAAGTGATCTGCATCGTAGAAATCATCTATTTCAAATTCTTTATGTTGAAAAAGTGGTAAATAAATTACGTTATCATGCATTTCCGCTAAGTTTTTGCATACCTCTGTAATCTTCTGCCATTTTTCCATATTTATATTTAAAAAATAAGCTTCGGTAACTGGCATATTTACAATAAGCACTTTAATCCCGTGTTTTTTACAGCGCTCGATTATTCCTTGAATTCTTTTTTCATTTTTGGAAAAATCCATCAATCCGTCTTCATGTTTGGCGGCTACCATTTTGCCCAATTTTTCAATGCTATAATTTATTTGACCTTCGTAATTGGTTCCCCAACCATTTTCATCTGAGGTCACCAAAGTTCCATCGTCCAAATAGGTTTTAAAATAATCTTTTGTAACGCTGAATCTTCTTACGAGTGCCAAACTGTATTTCCGTGGATCAAAACTGGAAACAATAGGTACCTCCAAGTCCATTTGTGCCTCATAAAAATATTTTCGCCAAACATCTTCGCTCGTGTTGTCTTTTTGACTCAAAGAACTATATTCTACCGAAAGCACCACGAACTTCAAATTTGGTAATTCATCTACATACTTCTCAAATAGCAGTTGATCAAAATATAGGGTTTGACTCACGTTTGCAAGATTAAAAACATTTTGCTGAAAGTGCTCTGGATTTAATCCGAAGAAAGCATGGGAATTTCCGAAAACCAATCCTTGAATTTCATTTTTGCGTTCTTGAATTTTCTCGAATTTGAAAGAATAATTATTTTCTGCGGTACGGTAAAAAATTTCCGTTGCCATCCATACCAATAAAACCGGTATAAAAATTATCAAGGATTTTTTAAAGTACTTCTTCATTTTTAAAATTGGAAATAAATGAATACTTGAGATGCGGCACCGAAATAAAAAATACTGAAAATTATTATAAAATAAATTCCATATCGCGCAAACCTACTTTTAATATTGCCAATATCCATCAAATGCTCCCTTCCTCTTTGTAGCCATTCCAGAAACAAGAAAAAGAAAATAAATGCTAGAAAAGTTAGGTTGATATTTGGATTTTCCAAAATTGAAAAAGACAGCATTTTATGATAGTAATTTGCAGCATGTTCCAAATTTTCTGCTCTGAACCAAACCGAAATCAGCACTAAAAACAAGAAAGTACAAGCAATTCTCCACAATGTTGAAAAGGAAGGAAAGATTTTACCTTCATCCGCAATAGGTTTATACTTTTTTCTGTTTTTGCCCATAATAAATGGCAATAAAAAAGTAGCATGTAAAAACGACCAAGCGAGAAATGTCCAGTTAGCACCGTGCCACAGACCGCTGACCAAGAAAACCATGTATATATTAAAAATTTTCCTGCTTTTTGAAACGCGACTACCACCCAGCGGAATGTAGATATAATCACGTAACCACGTGGACAATGAAATATGCCAACGTTTCCAGTATTCAGATAAATTTCGGGATAAATACGGAAAGTTGAAATTTTTCATCAGATCGAATCCCAGCAATCGGGCCGTTCCAATGGCAATATCAGAATAACCGGAAAAATCTGCATAGATCTGTAGCTTAAAAAACAATACACCAAAAAACAAAGTGCTGGCGGGAAGGGTTTCGTAATTTGCGAAAATATCATTGACTATGATAGCGCAATTATCGGCAATCACCATCTTTTTGAACAAACCAAGCAAAATCTGGCGCGAACCATCTACTGCCTTACTATATTCAAATTCCCTTTTTGTGCTGAATTGTGGCAATAATGAAGAAGCCCGTTCAATAGGACCAGCAACCAACTGCGGAAAAAAGGAAACAAACGCAAAAAAAGAAACAGGATCTTTATGTGCTACCACTTTCTTTTGATAAACATCAATGGTATAACTCAAAGTCTGTAATGTATAAAATCCAATCCCAGCAGGTAGTATGATTTGAAGCGTGGATTTTTCAATTTCATTTCCAAAAAATTTAAAGGAATCTACGAAACTGAATAGAAAGAAACTGAAATATTTAAAAAAGAACAGAATGCCCACATTGACAATTATACTGGTAATTAGGAGTACTTTTCTTGAATGTGGATTTTCCGTCTTTCCCAATTGAAGGCCCACGAGATAATCTACAAGTGTACTAATAAAAATAAGGGAAAGGAATCTCCAATCCCAAAATCCGTAGAAAAAGTAACTAACGACAACGATGAAAAAGTTCTGAGCCTTTAAGTTCCTTTTCAATAAAAACCAGTAGATGAAGAACACCACTGGAAAAAAGAAAGCAAAATCTACTGTATTAAAAAGCACCTGCCGAGTTTTGGCTGTAAAAATAAATTAAATTTATCGGTTTGCTGATGGAACTTGCAAACAACTCAAAAACTGTAAAAAATACGCTACTTTTACCCTATTATTTAGGATCAAAATGCTCTCTGTACTAATCCCAACATACAACTATAATATTTTTCCTTTAGTGGAAAAAATACACGGTTTATTTACACGGGAAAATATTGGTTTCGAAATTATTTGCTTAGATGATGGTTCTGGGAATGAAGAAATTAATAAGAAAAACCATCAAATAAATGCATTCTCAAATTCCAGTTTTTCTGAGTTGGAAAAGAATATTGGTCGGAGTAGCATTCGAAATCTTTTGGCCAAAAAAGCTTCTTATGACTGGCTGTTATTCTTGGATGCGGATGTAATTCCGAAG
>DASSWB010000004.1:0-6748 GCA_035705495.1 Salinimicrobium sp.
GATTCTAAGATCTTCTTTCGGTTTCTGCCATTACGTCTACCAACGCCTGAACACTTTCCAATGGAAGCGCATTGTACATTGACGCTCTGTAACCTCCAACGCTTCTGTGTCCGTTCAATCCGTTGATTCCTGCCTCTTTCCACAAAGTATCAAAAGTCTCTTTCGAACTTTCATTTTCCAAAGTGAAAGTGGCGTTCATATTTGAGCGGTCTTCTTTTACGGTGTACCCTTTAAATAATGGGTTACGATCGATTTCCGCATAAAGCAAAGCTGCTTTTTCATTGTTGATTTTTTCAATTGCAGAAATTCCGCCCAGGTTCTTCAACCATCTCAATGTCAACATTGAAACATATACGGGATAAACCGAAGGCGTGTTGAACATACTTTCTTTTTTGATATGAACCTGATAATCCAACATTGAAGGAATATGCCGACTCACTTTGCCCAAAATATCTTCTTTTACAATTACTAAAGTTGTTCCCGCAGGACCCATATTTTTTTGTGCACCCGCATAAATCAAATCGAATTTTGAAAAATCCAGTTGACGTGAAAATATATCACTGCTCATATCGCAGATCAATGGAACAGAAGTAGAAGGGAAGTCCTTCATTTGAGTTCCGTAAATGGTGTTATTGCTTGTACAATGGAAATAATCCACATCTGAAGGAATGCTGTAATCCTTCGGAATAAAGTTGAATCCGGCACTTTCCGAAGAGGCAACTTCTATAATTTCGCCGAAAGCTTTCGCCTCTTTTATAGCGTTGGAAGCCCAAGTTCCGGTATTTAAATAGGCCGCTTTTTTCTCCAATAAATTATAGGCGACCATCAAAAATTCCAAACTGGCACCACCTTGTAAAAACAAAGCTTGGTATCCTTTTCCTTCCAAACCCAAAAGTTCAAGGGAAAGCGCTCTGGCTTCATCCATAACCGCGACAAAATCTTTGCTTCGGTGTGAAATTTCAAGAATTGATAAACCTGAATTATTGAATTCAAGAACGGCCTGAGAAGCTTCTTTAAAAACTTCTTGTGGCAAAATACAAGGTCCGGCGCTATAATTATGTCTTTTCATTTTAGTTTAATTTTTTTGGCTTTACAAAGATGCTAAAATCCTTAGGTTTAAAATAGTTTCAGATTATAAATTATTCAAAAATTCCATAGTATCAACTCCATCAGCATAATCCCAAAGTTTTGGTTTTTGTGTGGCTCCAAAATCGATTTCATTTTCAAAAATTCCTTTGGAAACAACACATTGGATATTTTCCTTTTGCTGCTGAATTTCTTTTTTCAATTCATTTAAATCAGTATAATATTCAAAGAACAAACTTCCAATTGGAGAACCAAATGAAGCATCTTCTTTTAAAATCAAAAATCCGTTTTCCACCAATTTAAACAAGCTCATTAAATAAACAGCCTTGTTATAATCGTAGTTGTTAATGTATTTATTATGATTTAGAAGGTGGTTCCAATCATAAATCGCTTCGAAAAATGGCGTGAAATTGTAATCCTTTGGAACGTATAATTTAGACACGTTTCTACAACCCAATCCGTAATATCTGAAAATATCCTCACCCAATTCTTTGAGTTCTTCTTCGGATTCATTTCCCGTTAAAATAGCAACGGAATTTCTGTTCTTGCGAATGATGGAAGGTTTGTTAGCGAAATAATATTCAAAGTAACGTGCGGTATTGTTGCTTCCCGTGGCAATGACCGCATCAAAATCCTGAATCTTTTCCGAAGTAAAATTGATATAATCTTTAAATTCAGGTGCAATGCAAATCAGATAATTCGCCAAAACCGGAAGCAGAACTTCATCATTTGAAGAAAGCTTGACCAAAACCTTATTTCCGCTTAATAAAACCGAAACGAAGTCGTGAAATCCGACAAGCGGAATATTTCCCGCCATAATGATCGCAATTTGCTTCGGATTTTCATCTTTGAAAGAATAGGAGGAGAGCCATTTTTCCAAATTTGCTTCAGTCAATGCAGAAGCCCATTGCTGAACCGAAAAAATCACATTTTCCTTTGTAAACCAGCCGTTATAGTGAACTGCCGCGTCGATTTTTTCTTTAAACTCCTCAAAATATGGGTCGTTACAAGGTAAATCCGCTTCTTTTTTAAATTCAGAAAAACCGAATTGTCCCAGGAATTTCCCCAGAATTAAAAACTTCTCTTTTCGTTCGTCAATAGTCATCTAGAGTTTGGTTAAGAATGGTTTTGGCTTTAAATTTGCATCAAATTTAGAAAGAAATATTAGCTATGGCAATTATTATAACAGATGAATGTATAAACTGTGGCGCCTGCGAACCTGAATGTCCCAACACCGCTATTTACGAAGGTGCGGACGATTGGAGATACGCAGATGGAACAGACCTTGACGGGGATGTTATTCTTCCAAACGGAAAAAGAGTCAACGCAAATGACGCCCAAGAACCGTTAAGCGATGAAATATATTATATAGTTCCCGATAAATGTACAGAGTGCAAAGGTTTTCACGACGAACCACAATGCGCGGCCGTTTGTCCGGTGGATTGTTGTGTACCCGACACGAACTTCGTGGAATCTGATGAAGAATTATTGGGGAAACAAGCGTTTATGCATCACGAATAGACCCGCGGGCGCTGTTGGATATTAGATTTTAGACCGCTTCGCTCTTAGATTAAAAAAAACTCCCGATTCTAGCGGGAGTTTTTTGTTTATTAGATTTGAAAAACTGCTTATTCTTTTTAAACCTGGCCTATCGAAAAGTTGTCGTAAAATTTGAAGAGAAAGCATCGTCAAAAATTTTGTGCTGTTTGAGCTGAACGCGAATATGGTTTCTTACGGAAAGCTTATGTGCGAGTTCAGAAAATTTAGATGCTGAACGAAAAATTTAGACAAGTTTTCGTAAGCCTAGATTTTTTTGATTCGTTTTTTCATCGATGGAAAAAATGAACAAATATGATTCAGGGTTAAAATATTCAATTTTAGTACAATTCGCCAAAATAAATGTTTTCATAGGATTCGAAGTGACAAGGATGAATTTCTAGATAGGAACAAAAAAAGAGGTTTTTTAAAAAACCTCTTTTTTAATCTCAGAAAATTCAACTTCTATCCACATTTAGAAGATCCACAATCTGGACAAGTCAAACAACCTTCTTGATAAATAAGATTTGTGGAATTGCAATTGGAACATTTTTGACCTTTTGCTTCGGTTCCGTCGGCAACGTAGCGCTTCAAGGCCCGTGCAACACCGTTTTTCCAAGTATTGATGGATTCGGTATCCAATTGTAAACTGTTTATCAATTCAACCGATTTCTCGATTGGCATTCCGTGTCTCAAAGTACTGGAAATCAGTTTTGCGTAATTCCAGAATTCAGGATCAAACTTGTGGGAAAGACCTTCAATTGTGGTTTTATAGCCACGCTGATTCTCATATTGAAAATCGTATCGGGAATTTCCTTCTTCGTCTTTATTTTTTATGATCAAGCCTTCGTTCACCCAACGCGGAATTAAAATTCCGTCTTCATCGTCCGACAATCCAGTGAAGATTTCATACGGTTTGCCATCAATCAATCCGATAAAAGCAATCCATTTCTCTTTGTTGTTTTGAAAACGAACAACATCGGCATCCAATATTTGTGGTCTTTTGGTTGGGAAAATTGTTGAAGTTTCAGCTTCCTCTTTTTTCTCTTCATTGGAAATCAAAACTCCGGAACGCGAACCATCTCTGTAAACCGTAACTCCTTTACAACCTGCTTCCCAAGCTTCCAAATAAAGTTTTCCCACCAAATCTTCGGTTGCTTCGTTTGGTAAATTGATTGTAACACTGATTGAATGATCCACCCATTTTTGAACTGCTCCTTGCATTTTCACTTTGCTCAACCAGTCGATGTCGTTTGATGTCGCTTTGTAATAAGGTGATTTTTGTACGAGTTCGTCCAATTCTTTCTGCGAATAGTTTTCCTGCGTATCAAATCCGTTGATTTGCATCCATTCTTTGAACCTGTGGTGGAAAACCACATATTCTTCCCAAGAATCACCGGTTTCGTCAACAAAATCCACGCGGACTTCCTTGTCGTTCGGATTTACTTTTCTCCTTCTTTTATAGACCGGTAAAAATACAGGCTCAATTCCAGAAGTCGTTTGCGTCATTAAACTCGTGGTACCAGTAGGAGCAATGGTCAGCAATGCAATATTTCTCCGACCGTATTCCATCATTTCGAAATACAGTTTTTCGTCTTCGGCCTTTAGACGTTGGATAAAAGGATTGTTTTTTTCCCTATCGGAATCGTAAACGCTGAATGCACCTCTTTCTTTGGCGGCATAAACCGAAGCCCGGTAAGCTTCAATCGCCAATGTTTTATGAACTTTCACCGAAAATTCGATGCCTTCCTTACTTCCGTAAGAAATTCCGAGTGCGGCAAGCATATCACCTTCGGCAGTGATTCCAATTCCGGTTCTTCGTCCTTCATAGGCTTTTTTACGGATTTCGAGCCAAAGATTTTTTTCCACGGATTTAATGGCGTCTCCTTCAGGATCTGCATCTATTTTTTTAAGGATATTATCAACTTTTTCCAGTTCAAGATCGATAATATCATCCATAATACGTTGCGCTGAAGCGACGTGTTTTTTGAAAAGCTCAAAATTAAAAGTCGCATCCTCCGTAAAAGGATTTTCTACATAGGAAAATAAATTGATTGCCAATAAACGGCAAGAATCGTAGGGGCAAAGCGGAATTTCACCACAAGGGTTCGTGGAAACAGTTTCATAACCCAGATCGGCATAAGAATCTGGCACAGATTCGCGCGTAATTGTATCCCAGAAGAGAATTCCCGGTTCTGCCGATTTCCACGCATTATGAACGATTTTGTTCCAGATTTTTTGCGCTTCAATTTCTTTTGAATACTTCGGATTTTCACTGTGGATGGGAAATTTCTGAACGTATTTTGTATTGTGTTTTACCGCTCTCATAAAATCGTCATCAATCCGAACCGAAACATTTGCGCCGGTTACTTTTCCCTGTTCCATTTTTGCATCTATAAAATCCTCTGCATCAGGGTGATTAATGGAAACCGAAAGCATCAAAGCCCCGCGACGCCCATCTTGCGCAACTTCGCGTGTGGAATTTGAATAGCGTTCCATAAAAGGAACAAGACCGGTAGAAGTCAATGCCGAATTTTTAACAGGTGAACCTTTAGGGCGAATGTGCGATAAATCGTGTCCCACACCACCGCGGCGTTTCATAAGCTGAACCTGCTCCTGATCTATTTTCATAATGCTTCCGTAGGAATCACTTTGATCACCGTTCCCAATCACAAAACAGTTTGATAAAGAAGCGATTTGGTACGGATTTCCAATTCCCGCCATCGGACTTCCTTGTGGAACAATATATTTGAAGTTTTCCATCAAACTTAAAACTTCCTCTTTGGACATCGGATTTGGGTATTTGGATTCGATCCGCGCGATTTCCCCAGCAATTCTTTCGTGCATTTGTTGCGGTGAATTTTCGTATAAATTTCCCTGAGAATCTTTCAGGGCGTATTTATTGATCCAAACTCTTGCGGCCAATTCGTCACCTTTAAAATAGGCCAAAGAAGCTTGAAATGCTTCGTCCTGAGAATATGTTTTTACTGTTTTTTGGGTGGCTTCTACTTTCATTTGCGATCTGTATTTTTGTGGATAAATTCTATAATTTTTTGGCTTTGATAAATGTAATAAAATATTGTGAACACAAAATTTTTAATTTCAAAAGTGGACAAAAAATGCAGGTCAAATCATTAATTGTCAGCTAACTAAAAATTTATGAACATTAAATTGTTTACAAAAATTTAAAAGATTGTGATTTTTAAAACGGAATTTATTTCCGTGCCACAACCTCAAATTTTTGGGGTTGCGAAGATAGATTTTAATGATGTTCTTTCACTTCGGATTTCATTTTTATTCTAACAGATTTTTGTTTATGGATGGGGAGGAACACAGTTAAAGAGTTAAGAAGTGAAAAAGGAAAAGAGAGTAGAGAAAAGAGAAAAGAGAAAAGAGAATAGAGAATAGAGAATAGAGAAAAGGGAATGGAGAATGGAAAATAGAGAAAAACAAAAATGATTTATTTAATGAATTAGTAAAAATTTAGGCGACGACATTTTTTGTCGCTACATCATTCTATCTTTGATTTGTAATCATAAAACAATAAAAGATGGAACAACAGAAAACAAATAAAAAAGAAACCAAAATCCCCGAATTAAAAATGATTCCAGGCTTGGAAATTTTTGATCGTCATGATTATTTAAATGGTCGTGGGCTGTACGTCAGTCTTTTTGGTAAAATTCCCAATCTTTTTGAAATCAGCAATATCAACACCGAAGATTTCACCAATTTCTTCAAGGAAAAATATTCAGAAGCGATTTTAAAAGAATATTGTTATAAAACCAATATCAAAAAAGACAAGGAAGAATATGAAGATGCCGTCTATTTGTTGAAAGGTGAGCTTCTGCTTCAAATTAATTCCCAAAACTATCTTGAAATTTATTCTCAGGCGCAAAGTCTCAACGATTTATCGGAACTTTTTGAAGACATCAAAAAATTCCGAAGAAAGAAAAGGAAAGCAAAGAATGAAATTAGTCTCATTGTCCCTTGTCATGGCTCTTTGGGCACGGAAAGGGTAAAATTCAAAAAGCCCAAAATCAATTTGGAGGAAAATTATAATGATGATTTTCTGGAAATCCATCAAAATGTTGTGCAACAACTCAATAAAAAGCAGGAAAGCGGACTT
>DASSWB010000005.1:0-7080 GCA_035705495.1 Salinimicrobium sp.
AGCTTCGGCTTTGGGAATCGACTGGACTTGTTCTGCAAAAAACGCACGTTATTTAACGGGCGGGAAAATTACGCTTCAAGGTAATTTTGATCCCGCGCGATTATTTTCGCCGCCTGCGGAAATCAAAAAAATGGTTCATCAAATGATCAATGAATTTGGGAAAGACAGATATATCGTGAACCTTGGTCATGGCATTTTACCCAACATTCCTGTTGAAAATGCACAGGCTTTTGTTGATGCGGTGAAGGAGTATAAATAGCAATCACCCATTATCAATAACCAATTATCAATGAATAATATACAGTGGGAATTGAATTGATAACCGGTTAAAAATTAGAGCTGTGAACTGTAAACCGTTACCAGAAAACTTTAATAAAATGAAAGAGAAATTCTACTTATACATTCAGCAGTTGCAAGATCAAATCACATCAAAACTCGAGGAAGTGGATGGTGAAGCAAAATTTCAGGAAGATACGTGGGAAAGACCCGAAGGTGGCGGCGGAAGAACGCGTGTTATTGAAAATGGGGCTGTTTTTGAAAAAGGTGGCGTAAATATTTCAGCGGTTCACGGGGCGCTGCCAAAATCGATGCAATCGTATTTCAAAGTGGGTAATGTCGATTTTTTTGCCTGCGGATTGAGTCTTGTTTTACATCCAAAAAATCCGATGGTTCCGACCGTTCATGCGAATTGGCGCTATTTTGAAATGTATGATAACAATGGAAATATAATCGACCAATGGTTTGGCGGCGGCCAGGATCTTACCCCTTATTATTTATTTGAAGAAGACGCAAAGCATTTTCATCAGGTTTGCAAAAATGCATGTGACCGACATTCTCCTGATTTTTATCCTGAATACAAGAAAAAATGCGATGAATATTTCTGGAATGCACACAGAAACGAAGCGCGTGGAGTTGGAGGATTGTTTTTTGATTACCTAAAAAAATCAGAAGAAAGAAACATTGAAGAATGGTATGATTTCGTAACGGATATTGGTGATAGCTTTTTAGAAGCTTATGTACCAATTGCTGAAAGAAGAAAAAATCTATCATTTTCCGAAGCAAATAGAACTTGGCAGGAAATCCGAAGAGGAAGGTATGTAGAATTCAATCTTGTACACGACAAGGGAACTTTGTTCGGATTAAAAACCAACGGAAGAATAGAAAGTATTTTGATGAGTCTGCCACCGCACGTTCAGTGGGTTTATGATCATCATCCGGATTCGGGAAGCGAAGAAGAAAAATTGGTGAAAGTTTTAGAACAACCGCGGGAGTGGGTTTAAATCAATTGACAATTAACAGTGATCAATTTATTGATTTTGAAAAACCATTAACCGTACACCGTAAACTTTAAAAAATATGCTAATTAGAAATAGGAGATTAAGAACAAACGAAGCAATTCGTTCATTGGTACGGGAAACAATTTTATCTCCCAATGATTTTTTGGTGCCGATGTTTATCGTGGAAGGCAAAAATGTGAAAGAGGAAATCGCTTCGATGCCAAATTATTATCGATACAGCTTGGACTTGCTGGAGAAGGAAGTAAAGGAATTATGGAGTTTAGGCTTAAAATCGGTTTTACTGTTTGTAAAAGTACCCGAAAAATTAAAGGACAATAAAGGAACTGAGGCATTAAATAAAGATGGCCTGATGCAGCGTGCAGTAAAAACGGTAAAAAACGCCGTGCCCGAAATGTTGGTTATGACGGATGTTGCTATGGATCCTTATTCTTCCTACGGTCATGATGGAATTGTTGAAGAGGGTAAAATAATGAATGATGTTACCGTTGAGGTTTTGGCCAAAATGTCGCTTTCTCACATCAAAGCAGGTGCCGATTTTGTTGCGCCAAGCGATATGATGGATGGGAGAATTCTTGCCATTCGTGAGTTACTTGAAAAAGAAGGCCGCACCGACGCCGGAATTATGAGTTACAGTGCCAAATATGCTTCCGCTTTTTACGGACCTTTTCGTGATGCTTTGGATTCAGCGCCTGGTTTTGGTGATAAAAAAACCTACCAAATGGATTTTTCAAATCGGGAAGAAGCCATCAAAGAAACTTTAATGGATATTGAAGAAGGTGCAGATATTGTAATGGTAAAACCGGGCTTGTGTTATTTGGATATTGTTCGTGAAATAAAGAATGTAGTTCATGTTCCGCTGGCCGTTTATCAAGTTAGTGGAGAATATTCCATGATCAAAGCAGCTTCGGAAAAAGGTTGGCTGGATCACGATTTAGTAATGCTGGAACAATTAACAGCTATCAAGAGAGCGGGTGCCCAAATTATCGCTTCATATTTTGCAAAAGACGCTGCAAGATTATTGAATGCGTAAAGCATAGTTTCTGAGGAAATTTTAGAAAAAAGGAACGTAAAAGATTCTGTTTTTCTACCGGAAATTAAACACATTTAATGGAATATTACTTAATTTAGCCATAAAACAATCGAATCACCAAAATGGGATTATTAATATTCTATGCGCTTATTTCCATATTTTTTTCCTTTCTATGTTCTGTTCTTGAAGCCGCTTTTCTGAGCTTTACTCCCACCTATCTCAGGTTAAAAGCTGCCGAAGGAAAAACTTGGGTTGCAACTTTGGTCAATTATAAAAAGGATGTAGATCAACCACTCATTGCAATTCTTACTATAAACACGGTAGCTCACACTGTTGGTGCAATTATGGTTGGTGTTCAAGCTACCAAAATATATGGGAGCGACAACAATGTTGGTCTGGTTTCAACCATAATGACTTTGGCCATATTGATTCTCTCAGAAATCATTCCGAAAACCATTGGCGCAACTTATTGGCAATCAATGGGTAATTTCACGGCAACTGGACTCAATTTCCTTATTTGGCCATTAAAATATACGGGGATCTTGTGGGTCATGATGCTTTTCACCAAATTAATTGGCAAATCTGCACACGTTGGCACCATGAGTCGGGAGGAATTTTTGGCGATGACCGATGCGGCGGAAGAAGAAGGAACTTTTGAGGAAAAGGAAAGTACAATGATCAAAAACCTCCTTCTTTTTAAATCTGTTGAAGCCAAAGATGTAATGACACCTTTTTCGGTGGTAATTACTGAAGAGGAAGATAAAACCATTGAGGAATTCCATTTGCACAATAAAAATCTGAAATTCTCCAGAATTCCTGTTTACAAGGGAAAATCTTCAAATATTACTGGTTTTATTTTAAAGGACGATGTGCTCGAAAAAATGATTGATGATCGAGGACGGGAAACATTGGAATCCATAAAAAGAGAAGTTCACGTTACACATCAGGAAACTCCAATTCCAGATTTATTCGAAACTTTTGTTCAAAAACGCACACATCTTTCCGTGGTGGTGGATGAATATGGAAATACAATTGGAATTGTTACGATGGAAGACATTATCGAAACGCTTTTAGGTCTAGAAATTATGGACGAAAGTGATAATGTAGAAGATATGCAAGCTCTTGCCAGAAAAAATTGGGAAGTCCGAGCAAAACGATTGGGAATTCTTCGAAACAACAAAAATGATGAAGAGACTTGAAATCCGCATTTGTCCAAACCCCGTTAGGCACGGCGCAAATAATCGGTTCTTCGGAAGGGATTACCAGTTTCAAGGTTTTGGAAAAAAACGAATTCACCTCGCAAATTGTGCCTGACGAACTTCAAGATGCAATTTTTCAAATTCAAAAATATTTCGAAGGAAACCTGAAAGACTTTAATCTGAATTTAACTCCAGATGGTACTGAATTTCAACAAAAAGTTTGGTGGGAACTCCGAAAAATTCCCTTTGGCAAAACCATAAGTTATATGGAACTATCAAAAAGGCTGGGGGATCCGAAAACCATTCGCGCCGCGGCTTCGGCAAACGGAAAAAATCCGCTCTGGATTCTTATTCCCTGTCACCGTGTTATTGGAAGTGATGGTTCGCTTACTGGATATGCTGGAGGATTGTGGCGTAAAAAATGGCTATTGGAACATGAGAGTTCTTCAAAACAACTTTCACTGCTTTAAGTTTGATTTTTTGTGTGGAAAAACAGTAAAACTTCCCATCGTGGAAATATTATATTTACTGGATTTAGCTTAACCCATTTTTTAAAATCCAAGAATGCTTGATAAAATAAACCTCGAACATATTCTTTTTCTGGATATTGAAACCGTTCCAGAATTTGATTCCTTTCATTCTTTAAGTCTTGAGAAACAAATTCTGTGGGAAGAAAAAACCAAATATCAGCGGAAGGATGAGTTTACCTCTGAAGAATTTTATGACAGAGCAGGAATTTGGGCAGAGTTTGGAAAAATAGCTTGTATATCTGTTGGTTATTTTAAACTGAAAAATTCAGAAAGAACTTTTAGAACAACCAGTTTCCACGGAGACGAAAAACAAATTTTAATCGATTTCAGAATGCTAATTGAGACGCATTTCAAAAATGACTATCATTTGTTTTGTGCTCATAACGGGAAAGAATTTGATTTTCCGTTTATTGCCCGCAGGATGATCATTAATGGAATTGCACTCCCCAAAAAATTGAATTTATTCGGTAAAAAACCTTGGGAAGTGCCTCATCTGGACACGATGGATTTATGGAAATTCGGGGATTATAAACATTATACTTCATTAAAGTTACTGACCAATATTCTCGGAATAGAAACACCAAAAAATGACATTGATGGAAGTCAGGTGCGAGATGTTTTTTACAATGAAAAAAATATCAATCGAATTTTTCAGTATTGTGAAAGAGATGTGGTTGCGATTGCACAAATAATCCTAAAATTTCAGCAAGAAACTTTGCTAAAACCTGAAGAAATTATTTCCGTATAAAAACAAAAAATCCGGGTTTCCCCGGATTTTTCAATTCTCAAAAAGTCAGTTTTATTCCTTGATTAACTTGTAAACAATATCTTTTTGTCCGTCGTTTAATTTCAGAATATAAATACCGCTTGAGAGTGTGCTTACATCAATTACATTATTGAAAAGATTCCCTTTCACAATAACTTTTCCAACCAAATCGTAAACTGTATAACTCACATTTTCTGCGTTCATTCTCACATTAACAAGGTTCCCGGAAACTGGATTCGGATAAACCTGAACCATGGAAGAAGTTTCGTTCCCGAATGTTTCGCTGTTTGACGTATCAGCAAATCCTGTGAAAGATTGACCAATATTCACTGTGTAATCTTCAACTTCTCCATAAGAAAAAGATTCGCAAGCGCTTTGTGCACTATTGTATTTCATCGAAACCCGCATTCTGGTTGTGCCCGACAGCGCCGAGGTTGGAATACTAAAGGTGGCTTGCAGTGTTCCGCTGCTACTTGAAGATCCGCTGACGGTCAATTCGTTTGAATCGAAGGTTCCGTTGTGGTTATAGTCGATCCATATTTTCCAATATTCACGATAGCTGGATCCAGAAAAACCTGTACTAATTTGAATGGTATTGGATCCGTAAGGTGCATTAGCGACCATACTTGTGAAATCGGCGTAACCGCCATTGTTCCCAGTACTGTTACTCATGTTGTTCAGGCTTACATAATCAATCCATTCGTATGAAGAAGTATTTCCTTGCGACTCACAATAAGTAACATTAGACGGAGACGAAGTAGTCACACTCACGGTATTTGAAGACGAAGAAATATTATTCGCCGCATCTTTTGCCTTAACCGAAAAACTGTAGTTTGTTCCTGAAGTCAATCCAGTTACTTGCGCGGACGTACCCGTAGTCGTTCCCAATAAATTGCTTCCTTGGTAAACGTCATATCCGGTTACCCCTACGTTGTCCGAAGCAGCATTCCAAGAAAGATCTACCGTAGTTTCAGTCACATTGGAAGCAGAAAGATTTGTTGGTGCAGATGGCGCTTGCGTATCTGAAGTATTTCCGCCGCCTTCAATACAAAAAGCAGTAGTTTCAGAACTTCCGAAGTTTCCTCCAGAAAAGATTGTTCCAGAATCACTTGTCAACGTGTAGGAACCTGAACCATAAGAACAGCAAATTCCGTCGCCATACTGATCGGTTATGGTAAATGAATACTCACCCGCATCCAATCCCGAAAAAGTTACGTTTACCGTAGAACCATCAGGATTTGAATTTGAATAACTCTCAGAATCGATGGTTGTTCCTGCTGAATTTTTTAAAGTCCAGGCAGTTTCCGCAGGGTAATTATCAAAAGTAAGACTCAAATAAACATTTCCATCAGTACACTCATCTGGAATTGGATTTCCTCCGCCATCATCATAAGTACTTCCCACTCCAACCGCATGCCACGCGTTTGTTACCGCGATTTCTTCCGCAGAACCCGCGCCGTACAAATCAATTGCAGATTGTATTGCACCATTTCGGGCATCGTCATATTGAGAATTTGAATTTAAATAAACTGTTAGGTTTCTATAGGCAATAGCTGCCGCTTTGGTCATTCCTATGGAAGAAACATTATAGCTTTGTCCATTGTCATTAGTTCCGGAACCACCTGTGCTCAGTAAATAGAACCAAAAGTTTTGAACTCCTGAGTTGTAATGTACCCCACCACTATCGCCTGAACCTGAATACCAATAAGATCCGTGATACGTATCCGGCTGACCGTAAGCATTGGGATTGCTCATTGATCTTAAAGCGTCTCCAATGTCTTCACCCATTAACCAATCGTTATTTCCTTGTGCAAATTTCTCGATAGATTCTCCAAAAATATCCGAGAAAGATTCGTTCAGCGCACCAGATTCATAGCTATACACCAAGTTTGCAGAATATTCCGTTACACCATGCCCAATTTCATGGCCAACAATATCCAAGGAAACAAGTGGTCCCATACTACTATCACCGTCTCCATACGTCATTCGGCTACCATCCCAAAAAGCGTTCGCATAATTATTGGAATAACTTACATAACTACGGATAACGGCTCCATTGTCATTATAAGAATCCCTTCCGTGGTTTTGATAAAAATACTTGTAGGTTTGTTCTGCCCCCCAATGTGCCTGAACTCCGGTTGCGTTATTTGTAAATGAGGTAGAATTGCTCACAATGTCTGAAGCATTATTGTAACTGGTACTACCATTTAAATCGTAGGTCTGAATTCCGCTACCATTTGCAGTTTGTCTCAAACGG
>DASSWB010000006.1:0-26228 GCA_035705495.1 Salinimicrobium sp.
GTTCGCTCATTCTGGAACTACCTGTAAGAATTACCCGCCGATTTTTTTGAATTGCAAAAAATGCGGTCAAGAATCGCATTGCTGTTCCCGCGTGCCCAATATCTACAATTCCTTCTGAATAATTAAGTGCTTTTTGCAGCAAATTTGTGTCGTCGGAATCAGAAAGATTGTCAATTTTTAAATTTCCAAAAAGTGATTGCAGGATCAATAACCTGTTTGATTCGCTTTTTGAGCCGGAAATTGAAAGTTTTCCAAAAACGGAAGTTGTGCCTTTGGAAATTTTAAGCTGCATTACCCTTGGTTATAATTTCGACTCTTTCTACTTACCATATAAACGGCGTAAGCAATGCTGATTGCAATTCGGATCAAGAAATAGGACTTCCATTTTCCATCTGTCCATTCTGCTTCAGCAATGGCTTCCCAATTTCCTGCGAAAACATCGGAAAAATGAGAAATAAGAAGAGAAATCAAAATAAAAACAACGAAAAAGAAAATAGCCAATTTTGCGACGTTCGACCAAAAAAAGGCACTTTTAAAATTATCCAGATATCCCATTATTTTAGTTTTTTATTGTTTTGATGCCGATCGTGATCGCGCTTCGATTTTAAATCAAGCTTATTATCAAAAGCTTTTTGCAAATCGATTCCTGTTTGATTTGCGAGACAAAGAACGACAAAAACGACATCTGCCAGTTCTTCGCCCAAATCTTTCGATTTATCACTTTCTTTCTCACTTTGCTCCCCATAACGGCGGGCTATGATTCGTGCTACCTCTCCAACTTCTTCCGTGAGTTGCGCCATATTGGTAAGCTCATTAAAATAACGAACCCCATGTTGGTTTATCCACTCGTCAACAGCTTTTTGTGCGTTTTCTATGTTCATTTTTTAAATTATGGAAAAATTCGAATTTAACCTTTTTGATTAGGATCCAAAAACAATAATAATGAAATATTTCTTTTACTCCCTATTTTTTGAATCGACCACAATTGTGACCGGTCCATCATTAAGCAAGGACACTTTCATATCGGCTCCAAACTCGCCGGTTCCAATTTTCTTTCCGAGTATTTTTTCAAGTTCGGAAATAAAAGTTTCATAAAGTGGAATGGCAATTTCTGGTCTTGCCGCTTTGATATAGCTGGGTCTGTTTCCCTTTTTGGTGCTTGCGTGTAACGTAAATTGACTGATAAGCAATATTTCACCAACAATATCAAGTATAGATTTGTTCATCACGCCATTTTCGTCATTGAAAATCCGCATGTTCACAATCTTGTTGCAAAGCCACTTGACATCTTCATCAGAATCGTCATTTTCAATCCCCAGTAATATGAGAAGTCCGTTTCCAATTTCGGATTTTAATTTTTGGTCGATTTCTACCTTTGCCCAAGAAACCCTTTGAATAACAATTCTCATTCTTTGGTAAAATTATCCATTCGGTAATTGTCTTCTTCGCCTGAAATAATCTGTAAATAACTTTTGTAGCGTGACCAAGAAACGTCTCCTGTTTCCAAAGCATCTTTTACCGCGCATTTGGGTTCTTCAATATGCAGGCAATTGTGAAATTTGCAATCTTTTTTCAATGCGAAAAACTCTGGAAAATAATTGCCAAGTTCTTCTTTTTCAATATCAACCACGCCAAAACCCTTTATCCCCGGAGTATCAATAATTTGTGCATCAAAAGACAAATCGTACATTTCTGCGAATGTGGTGGTATGCTGACCTTGTTTGTGCTGATCCGAAATTTCAGAAGTTTTCAGGTTTAATGTCGGTTCAAGTGCATTGACCAAAGTCGATTTCCCAACACCACTATGACCGGAAAACATACTGGTTTTCCCCAACATCATCTCTTTGACTTTGTCAACATTTTTCCCTGTCTTTGCTGAAATACCGATGCATTCATAACCAATTTCACGGTATAAAGCAGCCAAAAATTTGATCTCATCCAGTTCTTCTTCGTTGTAGGAATCAATTTTATTGAAAAGAAGCACTGCTTTTATATCGTATGCTTCCGCAGTGACCAAAAACCGATCAATGAAAGTCGTGAAAGTCGGCGGATTGTTCAATGTGATGATCAAAAAAACCTGATCGATATTGGATGCGATAATATGTGTTTGTTTTGAAAGGTTGACCGATTTACGGATGATGTAATTCTCCCGCTCTTTAATCTCTTTTATCACTCCAATTGACGCATCGTCTTCATTGGTCTCCAAATCAAATTCCACTCGATCCCCAACCGCCACCGGATTTGTGCTTTTTATTCCTTTTAAACGGAATTTCCCTTTAATTCGACAGTTGTATATTTTCCCGTCTTGGGCCTTCACTTGATACCAGCTTCCTGTTGATTTGTAAACGGTTCCTGTCATATTATAAAAATAATATTTCTTATTGATTCATCACTTTTTTCTGATGATTGATTGATTCCAAATGAATTGCCTGGCAGAGTTGCAAAATAAATTCTTCACCCAGTCCCTTTTGTGATCCTTCCAATTTCATTTTTTCCTGAATTTCCCGCCATCTTTCCGGCTGAAAAATGGCGACATTCTGTTCCTTTTTCACCTTTCCAATCTCTTCGGCAATTTTCATTCTTTTTGCCAAAAGATCAATCAAAGCATCATCGGTTAAATCAATCTTCGATCTTAAATTTTTTAATTCGTTAAAAGAAGCAATGTTATTCACACCTTTATTTCTCCGCTTTAAATCACTTAGCATTTGTACGAAATTTTCTGGCGTGATTTGTTGTTCGGCATCGCTCCAAGCCTCATCCGGATTGTTGTGAACCTCAACCATCATTCCGTCGTAATTTAAATCCAGTGCGGTTTGGCAAAGTCTTGAAATTAATTTTCGATCCCCCGCTATATGTGACGGATCAATAAAAAGCGGTAAATCCGGAAATCTCGTTTGTAAATCTATTGGAATCTGCCACTCTGGATTATTTCTGTAAAGCAATTTTTCATAAGAAGAAAATCCGCGGTGAATGGCACCCAATTTTTTAATATTCGCAGTATGAAAACGTTCAATGGCACCAATCCACAAAGCCAAATCTGGATTCACGGGATTTTTGACCAACACAATTTTGTTTACACCGCGCAAAGCATCGGCGAGTTCCTGAACAATGAAAGGGGAAACCGTGGTTCTGGCTCCAATCCACAGAACGTCAACCTCATATTTGAGCGCCAAATCCACGTGGGCAGGATTCGCCACCTCAGTGGCTGTTAGCAATCCGGTTTCTTCTTTAGCGCGTTTCA
Organism: Salinimicrobium sp.; assembly: GCA_035705495.1. Taxonomy (GTDB): domain Bacteria; phylum Bacteroidota; class Bacteroidia; order Flavobacteriales; family Flavobacteriaceae; genus DASSWB01. The sequence goes on from DASSWB010000006.1 coordinate 3,242, forward strand.
ACCATTTCAACCCATTTTCCCCAACGCCTTCAAAATTCCCCGGGCGCGTTCGCGGTTTCCAAATTCCAGCACGTAAAATTGTGGTTTTGGTTTTTTTAAGTTGGTGCGCGATTGCAAGAACCTGTTCCTCGGTTTCGGCACTGCACGGCCCGGCAATAATTAAAGGATGATTTAATTTAAAATCGTCCAACCAAGACCTAAGTGCTTTATCGTTTTCCATATTTGATTTACCGTCGATTTTTACGAATTCGAAAATCGTGAAATTAATTTGCAAAAATACGCAATCCAAAAGTTTTCTTTGATGGCTACAATTGGAATCATTCTTTTTATTGGTTTTGCTTCGGAATTGATTCAGGGGAAAAATCATTACTTTTGAAAAAAGAAAAATTTATGTCGATTATTGTCAGCAATATTTCCAAAAATTACAATGAGCAAAAGGCTTTAGATGCGGTTTCTTTTGAAATAAAAAAAGGGGAAATCGTTGGATTTTTAGGTCCGAATGGCGCTGGAAAATCGACTTTAATGAAGATTTTAACCGGCTATTTGCCCGCTACTGAAGGAAACGCAAAAATTAACAGATTTGACGTGAAGACCGAAACTTTACAGGTTCAAAAAAGTGTGGGCTATTTGCCGGAACACAATCCGCTTTATCTTGAAATGTACGTCCGTGAGTATTTGAACTTCAATGCCGGAATTTTCAATATAAAAAAAAACAGGGTAGAAGAAGTGATTGAGCTCACACAACTTTCACCGGAAGCAAACAAGAAAATAGAACAACTTTCAAAAGGTTACAGGCAACGTGTAGGTTTGGCAGCGGCTTTGTTACACGATCCAGAAGTATTGATTTTGGATGAACCTACCACTGGCTTGGATCCAAATCAGCTGGTTGAAACGCGGAATTTAATCAGAAATATTGGAAAAGATAAAACGGTTTTTCTTTCCACGCACATTATGCAAGAAGTTGAAGCTATTTGCGAACGCGTTATCATTATCAATAAAGGAAAATTGGTGGCCGATAAAAAATTACAAGATCTAAAAGACAAACAAGAGCAAATAATTGCTGTGGAATTCGATTTTAGGATTGAAGAAGAAGCATTGCAAACATTGCCTCATCTTTTGGAAGTTAAAAATATTCACGAATTTTTATACGAACTCACTTTCGACACGCAAAAAGATATGCGTCCGGTTGTTTTTGACTTTGCACACGACAACGGATTGAAAACGCTTCAGTTGAACCAGAAAAACAAGAATTTGGAAAGTTTGTTCAAAGAAGTAACGATTTCTGAAAAAACAACTTGATTTTTCAGAATAAAAAAATCCCTTAATTCCGTAGTAGAAATTAAGGGATTTTGAATTCAGATATTGTTTATTGCTGATTTTGTTTTTCTTCCCCATCACAATTCACCATCCAGTGAATTCCGAATTTATCGGTGAACATTCCAAAAAGTGCGCCCCAAAAGGTTTTTTCCAAAGGCATTTTTATTTCTCCACCTGCAGAAAGCGCTTCGAAAATGCGTTTTGCTTCATCGTCGGTCGTGGTATTGATTGAAATGGAAACGTTATCACCAATTTGAGTGGCCGTTCCGAAAACCGCAGAGGAATCACTTCCCATTAACATCGTTTCTTTACTGATTGGCAAAGCGATATGCATTATTTTATTTTTTTCTGATTCTGGCAGCGGATGCTCTGAAGGCATTTCACTATACCGATTCACGTGCTGAAATTCTCCGCCAAAAACCGATTGATACAGGTTGAAAGCTTCTTCGCAGGTTCCATTAAAAGTTAGATAGGGGTTAATTGTTGTCATTTTTTTAAATTTAAATTTTTATAAAATTAGTTGATTCTTTCTTAGCTTTAAAATCATTCAAATATTAATTGACCCGTATAAAAATTCTCCACTCCTATGATAGGAGGAATATTTACAGAAATCACATCGCCCGTGCTGCGGATTTGCCCTTGGATGGATTCTTGCGGATTGACAATAATTTTATTACTTCCGCGATGAAAAATATTGACATTTTGCGCAGTTAAATTTGCTGCTTCAACCCTGCCATCTCCATTGTAGAAACCAATGTAAAAGTTTGTTGTCGTTCCGGTCAAAAAGTACTTGGTCAAATTATCATTCGAAATGTTCAGGTTTTGACATTCCAAATTCAAGTCGAAAATTCCATTTGTGTAAATATTGGAGCTTCTTTCTTGGTTCAGGGAAATCAAATCCAAAATCTGGAAATTTAAAATCCCGACACTTTCGATGGTTCCAGAGCTGTTGTGTTGAATTTTTTTGAGGTTGGGAATTGTAATATAAACGGTGGTCGTTCCATAACTTCTCGACCAATTGCAGCCGGTTTTTTCGGAAATCCTGAGTTCATTATTCTCAACAGAAACATTGACTTCATCAATAAAATTTTCTCCAGCTTTAACAATCACTTCTTGAAATTCACCTTGTTTTATATAAAGATTGATTCGGTCATAAATAATCACGGTTTCAAAAAAAGGAACTTCAATTGTTTTCTCAATAAATTCTCCAGTGGTTTTCAAACATTCGGGTGCATTTTCAGAATCACATCCCGAAATGAATAAAACAACCAGCAAAAGAAAAAGTTTTTTCATAATCTAAAACCTATTGAAAATTCCAAAGCTTCGGCATTGGCAGCGTGAGAACGCAAACTGACCGAGGCAAAAAACCGGTTGTAAAAATCATATTGCAAACCAACGCGGTTATAAACCCTTTCCACATAACGCTCAAATGGATAATATAAATAATATCCGAGATGCGTGATTACCGAAAACTGGTTGAAAGTCAGTTGATGTCCTAAAAACCCACCAACTCTTTTTGCATCTTCATCGCCTTTTGTCCCTGCTTGCGGAAAAGCGACTGCATCATAATGAATAAATTCCTCCAAAGCTTTTGAAAGGAAAATTTCGGTTCCCAGTTGAAAAGTGCTTATATGACTGATTCTCTTATCCGCGTAAATCGAAGCCGTAAAAAAAGGATACGCGGGAGTACCAATTACATCCATATTATTCACACCGCTTCTCAACACAAAATTGACGTGTAAGGGTTCTGAATATTTTGTTCTTTCTGCAATTGGATGATATTCCGGTTCATTTTCAGAATCCATTTGATAATTCAACCCAAAATTTGCACTGATTGTATTTGTACTCGTATTCGGCACTTTGAGATCGGCGTTCGAATAATGGATAAAATCAATTCCAAACTGAATTCCCAAAGGTCCGATGATTTTTTCCTTTTTGAAATTCAGCATAAAATAAGTCGAATTCAACAAATGCGATCCGTAGGCGTTATTGAAATAATTCTCATTGGGATCATAAGGATTTGTATTGTAAGAAATTCCAGTTCCCATTCTGAACATCAGATGTCTTTTCAAAAAGTAAAAATTCATGTGCGCATAAATTCCGTAGTGCTCACCCAAATACCGATTTTTCATGTCCTGATAAGCAAAGGAAACACCAAAATCAGGATAATTAAACCGACTTTCCCATTCATTAAAACCATAAGTTTCACGGTTCCAGCTTAAAATTATACCTTCGGGATGACCAGTGATCAAATGAGAAATTTCGGGGGAATGTTCCAGAATATATCCATAGAAAAAGTTGGTGTCAAAAGAATTGGTGGTGTGCAATTTTTCTTGGGCCATCAAAAAATTTCCGAAGAAAAGCAAAAAGATCAAAATTTTCTTCATACTTCAAAAATAGCAGAATTAATCAAAAAGGAAAGCTAAATAATCTGCTATTAATTCCGATTTTTATACATTTGTGAAGAAATTATTTTATAGGGAATGATTTGACTGATTGCAACCCTCAAAAATGCTAAAGCAGTGCTTCAATAGCGGCTTTACGCGTTTCATTTCTTCCCTTTCAACTTTTTTAAAATTTAAAAAATGGCGTATTTATTTACTTCGGAAAGTGTTTCTGAAGGACATCCGGATAAAATAGCAGATCAAATAAGCGATACCTTATTAGACAATTTTCTTGCCTTCGACCCAGAGTCGAAAGTTGCTTGTGAAACATTGGTAACAACCGGACAAGTGGTTTTGGCAGGAGAAGTGAAATCGGCCACATATCTTGACGTACAACGAATTTCCAGAGATGTAATCAATGATATTGGTTACACGAAAGGAGCCTATAAATTTAGCGGTGATTCTTGTGGCGTGATTTCCCTAATCCATGAACAATCACAAGATATCAATCAAGGAGTTGATCGGGCGAACAAAGAAGAACAGGGAGCTGGCGATCAAGGGATGATGTTCGGTTACGCAACCCGGGAAACAGAAAATTTCATGCCTTTGGCCCTGGATATTTCTCATAAAATATTGATAGAACTGGCAAATTTACGTCGGGAGGAAAAGGAAATCACGTATTTGAGACCAGATTCCAAAAGTCAAGTAACTATTGAATACAGTGACGATAATATTCCGCAGCGCATCGTTGCCATTGTTGTTTCCACGCAGCATGACGACTTTGATCCAGATGATGAAAAAATGCTTGCAAAAATCAAGAAAGATATTGTGCAAATATTAATTCCGCGGGTAAAAAACCTGTTGCCCGAATATGTTCAGAAACTTTTTAATGATGAGATAATTTATCATATAAATCCGACCGGAAAATTTGTAATTGGTGGTCCACATGGAGACACTGGTTTGACCGGAAGAAAAATTATTGTTGATACTTACGGCGGAAAAGGAGCGCATGGTGGAGGTGCTTTCTCTGGGAAAGACCCAAGTAAAGTTGACAGATCTGCGGCTTATGCTGCGCGACATATTGCTAAAAATTTGGTTGCCGCAGGCATTGCCGATGAAATTTTAGTTCAAGTTTCTTACGCGATTGGAGTGGTAGAACCGACCTCTATCTTTGTCGATACCTACAAATCTTCAAAAGTGAACATGAGAGATGGTGAAATAGCTAAAAAAGTTGCTGAAATATTTGACATGAGACCCGCAGCTATAGAAAGGAGGTTGAAACTTAGAAATCCGATATACCGGGAAACCGCAGCTTATGGGCACATGGGAAAAGAACCGCAAACTGTAATCAAAACTTTTGAGAGCCCCTATAACGGGACCGTAGAAAAAGAAGTTGAATTATTCACTTGGGAAAAACTTGACTATGTAGATAAGGTCAAAGAGGTTTTTCAACTATAAAAATCACAATTAAAAGCCACTTTCAAAGTGGCTTTTTTATTTAGATCAAATTACAATTCTGCGCCTTTTGGACGGCTTCCAGTTTACTGTGGACTTGTAATTTTTTATATATATTTTCGATGTGTTTTCTGACGGTACTTGGGGATAGAAACAAATTTTCAGCAATTGAGGTGTAGCTTAAACCTTTGCTTAACTGTTCCAAAACCTCAACTTCTCTTTTTGATAATGAGAGATCTTCTTTCTCTCCAGAAGTTATTAAGTTGAGCGGATTTCGTAAAAATTTCAAAGTTTTCGAGGCGATTGAAGGATTCATTGCCGCTCCACCATTTAGGGTTTCTTTGATTCCCGTAAACAAATCCTCGGGATTGATTTCTTTCAATAAATAACCGTCGGCACCAGCTTTTATTGCATTGAAAATATGCTCATCATTATCAAATGCGGTGAGCATGATTATTTTTATTTGCGGGTATTTTTGCTTGATGATCTGTGTGGTCTCAATCCCATTTAAAACAGGCATCTCTATATCCATCAAAATAACATCAATGTTATGACTTTCTGCCAGTTTAGGAAGCAATTTTTTGCCGTTCGATGCAGTATATTTCACCTGCACATCTCTAAAAAAGGACAATTTTTCTTTAATGGCGTGGATGAGAAATGTATTATCGTCCACAATAGCTACTTTAATATTCATAATCAAGCGTTTAAGAATTTAAATATAGCATTTTGGGCAGTTCAAAATATTTGGGGCAAATATTTAATCCTATTTCTTCGGAACTGATAATCGTACCGATGTGCCTTTTTCGGGTTCTGAGATTATTTCCGCTTCTCCACCAATTTCTGCTGCTCGTTTTTTCATATTGGAAAATCCGTTTCCATGTTCAATTTTCCCTATGTCGAATCCCTTTCCGTTATCTATTATCTCTATGAGAAATTCAGAGTTTTCTTGTGAAATATCGACTTTAATTTTGGTGGCATCGGAATATTTTAAAGCGTTATTCACAGCTTCCTGAATGATTCGGTACATATTCATTCCCTGAACAGAAGTAAAAATATGGTTTTCAGCTATTCCTTCTTCTATATCAAACAAAAATTTGGTTCTTGAAGAGGTTGAATTTGCATGTTCTATGAAATTTGAAATTCGTATTTGCAAATCTTCAAATGTTATTTGGTTTTTGTTCATTGCCCAAATCGTATCCCGAAGTTCATAAATTGTTTGGGTTGTGAAATTGTTTATGGCTGAAAGTTTCTGACTTAATTGTTCATTTATATCTTTAAAACCATATTTCACATTGTCAATGCTTGAAATAATAAAGGTAAGTTGTGATCCGATGTTGTCATGCAAGTCACGAGAGATTCGTAAACGTTGCTCCTGAAGTTTGTTTTGCACCTCGATTTTTGCGAGTGCGGTTTTTAATTCAGCTTCCTTTTTAAGTTGTTTGTTTTTTAATTTCTGTTGATTGAATAATAGGTAGCCTAATAATCCCAACAAAAAAGCAAGGCCTAAACTTCCGTAAAAAAGTGTGTTTTTTCGTTTTACTTCCAGTTCTTTTTCGGCTATTTGCGCTCGTTGCTCCAAAATTTGATTTTCTTTTTTCTCTGTGTCGAACTCCATGGTGAGTTGGAGCAGACTTTCCTTGATTTCGGTGCTTTGGATACTGTCCTTTATCTTATTGTATTGTTCGTAATAATGTAAAGCCGAATCAGCATTTTTTAGATTTTTATAAATGTCCGATAGAAGTTTGTAATTATACTGTTCGAGATTCGGATACGAAATCCTCTGGGCAATGGGAATTGATTTGTGAATAAATTGCAATGCGCTTTCGGGTTTATTTTCTGCCATATAAACCTCTCCAAGTTGCGTATAGTTTTCCGCGATTCCAGAAGAGTCCTTTAATTCTTTTCTCGCTTCCAAGGCCTGAATAAAATATTTTTTCGATTGGGAAAATTGCTTTTTTAAACCATAAATACCGGCAATATTACTAATGCTGTAAGGAATTCCGAAGCTGTCCTTTTGTAATTTTTTTATTTCGAGTCCTTTACGATAGTAAAAAAGAGCACTATCCAATTCTTTGTTGATTTCTTTTAAAACCCCGTAATTGTTATAAATATTCTTTAGCTCATTTTGCAAATCATGAGCTTCGGCAATTGATTTTCCTTCCTGCATATATTTCAATGCCAAATTGAAATCCCTGTATTTTAATCCATAACCAAGATTCGCATATTGCGACGCCTCCTTGTCATAAAGTTCAAGTTTATCGTAGATCTCTATTGCTTGCAAACTGTTTTTGAGGCTCTTTTCGTATTCTCCTTTATAGGTGTAAACTATAGCTAATTTTGCATGGGCATCTGCCACGCCTTTTTCGTAGCTCAGCGTTTTTGCCTCTTCAATATTGTTTTTGAACAAACTGACTTGTTCTTCAAAAGGAATTAGTAATCCCTGAACTTGTAAATTGTTTATAGAATCAATTTTCTGATGCGAATCTTGAGCAAAGAGAGAAGTGAAAAGTAGAAAAAAAGAAAAGCAGGAATAATATTTTTTTTTCATAACTATAGTACGATTGCTTTTTGGACGTAAAGGGACTCTGATAAATTATACTTCAAAAAATCATACTTGTCGAGATTTCTTTTACGAATATTCATTTGCTCCTGATGGTTCATTATTTCATTGTTGACACGTTGAAACTCATTGGAATATTTTCTTTTTAGTTTTTGGTTTGTAAAATGAAAATATCCAATAAATAAGCTGCTAAACGTCAATAAAAACAATATTATAACATTTGCCATAGGAAATCAATTTTTTATTAACAATTTTTTAAGAAATATAAAAAATCAGGTACCAAAAAAGTATAAAAAACCCCTTAATTGAAAAGAGGTTTTTTTATACATAAATAATAAATTTATATCTTCAAATCGTAAGCGTAAATAGCATTGTCTTTTGCTTTATAATATAGAAACCCACCAATTTCATCAACCTCATATTCTGGTTTTTTGTCTTTTAAAACAATTTCTTTTTCCTTGTCGCCAGTATCTTTATTTATTTTCACCAAACCTACACCTTCATCCAATTTGGTCAATATAAATTGTGAATTCTCGGTTGCGGCAGTTGCACTGAACCTTCGGAGCATTTCCTTGATGGAAGAACCCGCAGCCCGAACCAAATCATTTCCCAAGTCGGCATATCTTTGTCCTTTATCCGTAAAAGACCCAAGGGAATTTCTGTTTTGCATGGCAACATTATAAGATTGAGAGGCAGCTGCAATGGCGGCTACCGCAGTAACTCCAGCCAATATGGCCCCCATCGCACTTTTCCCTGGAGCAGGATAATACTCTTTCCATTTTTGTTCTCCATCATAATCCAAAAGCGTAATATTTTGATTGCTATAAAGCATAATTCCGCTGTCCCTCAATTCAATGGTTGAAGGATTTTCCTTACCTTCAAATTCGCATGTTGCAAGCGTGGAAACGGTACCGGTGGTGGCATCAACCGCAAACAATTCTTCATCCACATTTAACAAATATCTATTGTTTTTTTCATCAAACGCAGAGGAAACTGCATCGGCACGCTTATATTTCAGTGGCTTATCCCAAACTTGTGCCCCTGTTTTAAGGTTAACAATATTGGCATCTTCGGTGGTTATATAAATCAAGCCTTGAGGTGTATGTGCCATCGTTAAAATATTCTCACCTGTTTTTAAGGGCTTCTTGAACAAAGGTTGGCCATCATAAGATATTTTATTGATTCCCCCGCTAGCGATTCCGAAGAGAATACCATCTTCCATTGTATAAAAATGCTGAACATAACCTTTTGTTTTAGGCGCTTTATCCCATAAATCCTCTCCATTTTTCGCACTTAAAAAAGCAATAACAGATTCGTTTTTTGCTGCAAAAACACTATTACTTCCTCCATCACTGGTATTGCTTACCACAGCAATTCCTTTCGGCAAAATTTCGAAGTTGGAAACAACACCTTTCACTTTGTGGTCATCTTCCCACAATTCAGCGCCATTATTTCCAATTTTATGAATCCTGGTATTCTTGCCATTGCTTACGAGTTCAAAACCATAAATTTCTTTCTCACTCGCATCGGCAACCATCCACTGAATATTTTTAACCTTGTTTTCCCACAATACTTCTCCTGTTCGGGCTTTCATGGCCACAAGACCTTTATTGGTGGGAACGATAAGATGTTCCTTAAGCATCAATGGTTTACCGGTAACAAACATACCGCCTTTCATACTAAACCTATAATCTTCTTCACCAGTATTAAGATCGTACACGGCAATTGCCAGAGCATATTTCTCCTCGGCTCTTCGCTGGCCCACTACCAATAACTTATTTTGCGGCATCAGCACGTCACATGTGGAAACGTTTTTCCATCCATTGGTTTCAGTACTAAAAAGTTTTTGCCCGGAAATATAATCAATCACGGTTTTTTTGGAACTGATTCCAGCAAATCCGCTTTGATCAATCATGACATACGGTGCGCCTGGAATAAAAAATATTTCTTCAGGTTTGATTTTTCCATAATCGGTAAAATTGAAAAGAAGTTCTTGACTACCGGGTTTAATACCGACCATGCCATCATTGGTGGAAACCACAAGAGTTCCTCCCTCGGTCAGTGTCATGTCGTTTATTTTCGCGCCAACATCGTAGCGAAAATTTGGTTCCTCTGCACTTTGTGCAACAATTTTGGATAACGGGCAAAATAAAAGCAGAATCATTAGGCTCCGTAGTGTTGTAGTTTTCATATTCATAAATTTTAGTTAATATTCAAAGATGACACAAAGAAAATTTGATCTCAATAAGGCAATTGTCTTATTCTGACTTGCTTGGTTTTCAAAAAAAAAAAAGACCGGGAGACAAAACCTAAGTTCTGCTCCCGGTCACCCTAACCACTACAAGCGCGTTAAATAAGGTAATTTTTTAGTTGAAATCGATGTTAAAGCTTCCATTGGTAAATTCTTTGGTGCTACCATCCTGAGAATTCTTCGCCATAAAATAGAACGTACCTTTTACATTGGTATCCGAAACTTCTGTTATTTCAATTTCCCCAGCAACAGTATCGTCAAAAGGAGCCATAAAAGATTGAGAAGCTGTAGGATTGCTAACGTTTGGCAAAATATAACTGGCAGTAACAGAAAGATTTGCACCGCCCCCAATGTTATAAGTTCCTACACCCGTAAAAGCATTCATAATTATAACAAGTGCTTCCCCAGAGTTATCCGATCCTTGTAATGTAACGGTGGTACTTGCGCCCGTATTCGTTTTCGTCGCCATTGTAAATTGTGAATTTGACGTGAAGGTCGATCCATCAATCTTCGCTGTAATGGTTCCTGCAGCAGCAGTTCCCCCTCCACCTCCTGATTCATCAGAGGAACAGGAAACAGCAATAAGGCTCACAAACAGTACTAAAAATAAATTCTTTAATGTTTTCATTTTCATTTTGGTTTTTAATGTTTTTATACTGCCAAAGATGCCGTAATTGACCCACACCAATCAATACGGCAGTTGCCTTATTTGTTATAAAAATCTTAAAAATCAACATATTCAGCCGACTTTGAATGATATTCGTAATGAAAAAAACCGTTCACACAGATTAACAACAAATAGATATGTCACTTTTTGGAAAAGTAAAAAATACGATTGATTTGCTTAGAGCAATTGATCTGGATCAGTTGGCAAAAATAAATCAGCAAATTGATTTGCCGGAAGCGATGAAAGCTTTGGGCAGTTTGGATGAACGTCAGTTAAAAGGTGTGATGAAAATGTTGACCGGCAAAAATAAAAAGGGGCAACATCAACTTCCTCCTATAGATGGTGATTTCTACAATCTGGATTTAAAACTTACCGAAGCCCAAAGAGAACTGCAGTTAAAAGTCCGCAATTTTATGGAAGATGAAATTCGACCCATTGTCAACGACTGCTGGAACAAAGCCAAATTTCCTTTTGAAATAATCCCGAAATTTGCAAAACTCGGAATAACTGGCCTTCCTTATGAGGGTTATGGTTGTCCCAATCTTCCTTTTTTAATGGAAGGAATCATTGCACAGGAAATCGCAAGGGTCGATGTTTCAATTTCCACTTTTTTTGGTGTTCACAGCGGACTCGCAATGGGATCGATTTATCTCTGTGGAAGTGATGCTCAAAAAAAAGAATGGCTTCCTGCCATGCAGAAACTGGAGAAAATTGGCGCTTTCGGATTAACCGAACCCAATGTTGGAAGTGGAGTGGCAGGCGGATTGGAAACAACCTGCTCCTTTGATGGCGAACATTGGATTCTGAACGGTCAGAAAAAATGGATAGGAAACGCAACTTTTGCTGATGTTATCGTAATATGGGCTCGTGACATTGAATCGAATCAGGTAAAAGGTTTTTTGGTCAGAAAAGAGAATCCAGGTTTCAAGGCCGAAAAAATGGAAGATAAAATGGCACTCCGGATTGTACAAAATGCCCTTATCACTTTAACCGATTGCAAAATACCCGAAAACGACCGACTAAAACATGCAGATTCTTTCAAAGACACCGCCAAGGTTCTGAAAATGACTCGCGCTGGAGTCGCTTGGCAAGCAGTTGGTTGCGCCCGGGGCGCCTATGAAAGCGCTTTAAAATACACGAAAAAAAGAGAACAGTTTGGAAGACCCATCGCCTCCTATCAATTAATTCAAAATCATTTGGTGGAAATGCTTTGTAATCTTACAGCAATGCAAACCATGGTTTTCCGGCTCTCGGAAATGCAAGACCAGGATTTATTGACTGATGAACATGCTTCGTTGGCAAAAGTTTATTGCAGTATGCGCACCAGGGATATTGTAAGTAGGGCCAGAGAAGTTATGGGCGGAAATGGAATTTTATTGGAACATGATGTTGCACGTTTTGTTGCCGACGCGGAAGCAATTTACAGTTATGAAGGAACAAAAGAAATAAATTCCCTCATTGTTGGCAGGGCAATAACAGGATATAGTGCATTTGTTAATTGAAACAAAAAATCGACACAACGCTTTAATTATCATGTCTTTTCGAAAAAGATTTAAACCTATATTTAAGGCAAATTTATTCTCCGGATGGAAATTTATTTAACGGCGCTTATAATTGGTATTGGTATTTTCCTTTTTGTGAGGGATGTGTTTTCTATAGATACTACTTCCATCGTTATTATGGCCTTATTTATAGTTTCGGGTATTTTGAGTCCGGAAGAAGGATTCTCAGGATTCAATCATCCCGCCACAATTACACTTGGCTGTATGTTTGTGGTAAGTTCCGCAATTTTCAAAACTGGATTGATCGATGGCTTAAGCAGCAAGATTATTAAAATCGCAAAAATCAATTATTTGTTTGCGCTCATTATTTTCAGTTTAACATCGGCAGTATTTTCTGCTTTTATTAATGATACGGCCGTAGTGGCACTTTTAATTCCGATGGCTTTATTGGTGTGTAGGGAAACAGAAATTCCTCCTTCGCGCTTGCTCATTCCCATTTCCTTTGCTGCTCTTTTTGGTGGAACTTGTACTCTAATAGGAACCTCAACAAATATTCTTGTGAGCGCCTACGCCCAAAAAAGTGGATTGGAAGCTTTTGATATGTTCGAATTTTCACTTCCGGCTTTGTGTCTTCTTGGAATTGGTTTGATTTATATTTTTTTTATCGGACCTATTTTACTTCCGAAGCGAAAAGATCCACAGGGAGGTTTAAAAAAAGAAACTGAAAAATATATTGCGGAAATAGTGCTTTTGGAAAACAACCGGGACAACGATAAAAAATTAACCGAGTCAAGATTGGTCAAAGACTATAACGCACAGATTTTAAGTATTGAAAGGAGAAATCAAAAATTATATCAGTTCAATGCAGAATCAATGTTGAGGGAAGATGATAAAATAAAACTACTCATAGATCCAGAAAACCTAACGAAAATAAGTAACTCAAAAGAATACAAAATAAAAGGAACCGATAAAAACCCGATTCCCAAAAAAACGCCGGAAGAAAGAAAAATATATGAGGTAATGATTCCTTATGGTTCCCAACTGACTGGAAGATCTCTGAAACAAATGAGTTTCCGAAATAATTATTACGCTTCGGTTCTGGCCATTAGACAACGAAAAGAAACCATCACAAATAAAATTGCGGAAGTCACTTTAAAAGAAGGAGATATGCTACTTCTTTTTGCAGCTGAAAAAGAAATCAACCAACTTTCTTCACAGAAAAAAGTCATTGCACTTTCCGAATATCAATCCAAAGCTATCAACTATAAAAAAGCAATCCCCGCACTTTTGGTGATTATTGGAGTTGTTGCATTCGCGGCTTTTGACATTACCTCAATACTCATAAGTGCCTTGGTAGGCAGTCTTCTTCTGATTACCACGGGAATTTTAAAACCTCAGGAAGCTTACAATGCCATTGAGTGGAAAGTGATTTTTATGATGGCCGGAGTGCTTTCAATGGGAAAAGCATTGGAAAAAACAGGCGGTTCTGAACTGATTTCAAATTTTATTTTCGACAATATGGGCGGATTGGACAATCGGTTGATCTTAAGTCTGATTTTCTTGATCACCTTTTTATCTACAAATGTTTTATCCAGCAAAGCCACGGCTGCGTTAATGACACCTATCGTTATCAGTCTGTCAGCAGCTTTGGGAGTGAGCGAAAAACCACTTTTGGTCGCAGTGATGTTTGCGTGCTCCCTGACCTTTATGACCCCGATGAGCTACCCCACAAATACGATGGTTTATACGCCGGGAAATTATAAATTCAATGATTTTCTGAAATTCGGAACGCCTTTAAACATCATCATTTGGATTGCCGCTTCTTTCATAATCCCCTGGTTTTTGCCTTTCTGAAGATTCAGAAATAATTTTTCCGATTTAAAAAAAACGAATTGAAGTATGCGTTCCCGAAATAAAGCAATCCAGATAATCTGTCAGCATATGGAAAATCAATCCGATACAAATCAGTTTTAAAATTGGTTTTCTTAAAAAAACAGCGCCGATCAGATAAAATGGGATCACATAAAACGAGTGAAGCGGATGAAATCCGATACTGCAACGTCCTGCTTCAAAAATGGGCGTTGCCAGAAGATGATCCAAATCGACTGCCATTGTTGCGATGAGAACCAACCAATAAAACTTCCATTTTTTCGGATCAAAAAAATAAGCAATCGCACCAATGGCAATAAAATGAAGATAATAATGTGTAAAAGTTTGCAGCATTATTCTTTATTATCTTTCGGGTCCTTTTTCTTTCCACCCAATAATCCGCCAAGAATATCTTTTACGGCATCTTTCACCTCATTTTCTTTGGTGGGCGTTGTTGTAGTGTTTGTTGCTGTTGAATCCTGTGGAGTCGAATTGTTATTGTTACCGCTGTTACCACCCAATAATCCGCTTAAAATATCTTTGCCTTTTTCCTTTAATTCCTCTTTTTGTTTTTCAATAATTCTTGTCGTTAGCTGGGTTACTGCTTGTTCCGTATTTAAGTTGATACGGGGCGATTGAAAGGTGCCTGTCACATCTACAGGAAGATTCACTGTCATTGATTCAGCGTCCTGGGCACTTAATTTATTGAGTAGTTTTGCGACATCACCGCCCAAATATCGCGCTGGAACTTCCAAAGTGAAATCATAATCCATATTCATATCAAAATTATGTTTTCCCGCTGCGGTTACGTTGATACCTTTTATATTAAAATCGAAGGGTTTTATTTCAACCGCACCGTTATTGAAAGTCAGATAGGTTTCCAAGTTATCCAAGTTCAAATTTTCCAAATCCAAAAATCCCAACCTTTCGTCCAATTTGGAAAGTAAGGTGGATTGCTTCGGATTTATTTCTGCTGTGACCACCTTCGCCAAAGCATTACCCGCCAAAGTCTGCAAATTTGGGGTTAGGTCATTGTTCAAATTTCCTTGTAGATCCAACTGAAGGTTTAAAACGCCCTCCAAGGCTTTTGCGACAGGTGCGAGTTTTTCAAAAAGATCCAGATTATTTAAAGTTTCCGAAATATTTAAAGATGATAGTTGAAGACCCATTTTAAATTCTGGCAACTGTCCTTTTGTAGAAACATTTCCCGTTAAAGCAACGGCACCATCAAAAATATTGGATGTTACATTGCTCAAAGTGGCTGCTTGGTCTTTAATAATAATTGTACCCTTTGTGTTTTCAAGAACAAGGTTGTCGTAAAGCACACGATCGGCTGAAACATTGATCGTCGCATCAAGAAAATCAGGCATTTTAAAACCTTCAACATTTCCTGTACTTGTGGTTTGAGTCGATTTGTTCTTGCTTGCAGGAGCATCCGTTTCAGTTTGCATCACATCGGCGACCGCAAAAGTATTGGAGGTTATATTGAAATTCCCCTTTAATTCCTGATCAGTAAAAAGATAGCCCATTAAATTTTTTAAGGTTCCGGAAATCATCATATCTGTTTGTCCAGTTGTGGCTTCCATTTTTTCCAGATTGACCGTGCTGGGCTGAAAATCTATTTTAGCTTCGGAAATAACGATCTCATTCGGAAATGCTTCTGCTTTGTATTTGAAATTTGTGATACTCGCTGTTCCGTTGCTTTTTACATTTTGATATTGTTCCTTTTCCAAAGATTCCATATCAAAAGACGTATTGACATCGGCGGTAAGAATTCCGTTTAAATCTTGTTCCATTTCCAACGGATACGCCTGTTTGAGATTGGCGAGGTTTATGGTTCCGTTCATATCCAAATCAACGAGCATATTTTCGGTCAAATTCCTGACTTTCCCTTTTGCTTCAAACCGATCTTGATCAATAGAAAATTTTAAATCATCGATACTTATATAAGTGTCTTCGGCCAAACCAGTTTCATTTTTGATTTGAGCGTCAATGTTGATATTTCGGACTGCTTTTGGCAAATCCGGATATTTAAAAGAAGCGTTTTCCGAAGCAATTTTTATATCCAATTTTGGAATGTAAGTTTCATCAACCCTTCCGTTTAAAAAACCTGTGACAATAAACTCGCCTTCTGTCGCTACATTTTCAATGTTTTTTGAATATTCTTTCGGCATAACGGCCAAGAAATTTTTGAAAGAGGAAGAAGGCGTCTTAAAGGAAATATCAATAAAGTTATGATCTTCATTGACTTCAATAAAACCATTGAAAGTCAGTGGCAATTGATTGATAACAGCTTCGTTTTCAAGAAAAGTATATTTCTGGTTTTCCAGATCCATCTTGAAATCGGCATCCAATTTTATGGCATTTCTTTCCAAATACTGCGTGCCATCAAAATTAAAGGAAATAAGACCCGAAGAATGAGTGCTAAGATCTGAAACCGCCGCGGCAAAATTTCCCGTCCCTTGATGATCAAAATCTTCTACTTTTAAATAAATCTTTCCGCCTTTATCAATATAATTGACTTCGGAATCGGCAATTTCATAATGTTGCACATCAAAACTGAAACCGCTACTGGGTTTAGATTCATCTTCAACAGGCGCATCTTCTTTGATGGCGATATCATAGTTGCTGTTTCCCAAACTGTCAATTTTAATGTTAATGACGGCATCCGAGATTTGAAAATCATTTACTTTCATTGGTTCTTCCGCACTATTGAACAGTTCTTTGATGGACATATTCAAAGAAACATTCTCCGCGAAGAAAAGGGTATCGCCTTCAAAAGGTTCATTGTTGATCACACTCAAATTTTCCAAGCTTAAAGAAGCCTGCGGAAAGTTTCTGATAAAACTCAAATCAGTATCCGTAAAAGCGACTGTCGCATTCAAATTTTCATTGACGGTTTTCTTCACATAATCGACCATCTGTTTTTCAAAAATGAAAGGGGCGATAAGAATGAAAATAAAAATGACCAATAATGTGATTCCTATTATTTTAAGTGCTTTTTTCATATTTATGAATGGTTTCAAAATTATAAATGAAAAAAATTTGAATTGATACGTTCAAAGTTTTCCCAGGTAAATTTAATGCAAAGTGCTTGGGTTTTATTTACTTTTGTGCTTTAATTTATTCATCCCTTCCAAAATAAAAGAAATCCTTTGATTCCGCCAAAAAAAGCATATTTATCCTTGGGCTCAAATATTGATGATCGTGTTGCTCATCTTGAAAATGCCATTCAGTTTCTTTTCGAAAATGTGGGCGACATAAATCAGATTTCAAAAGTTTACAGCACGCCATCTTGGGGTTTTGACGGAGCCGATTTTTATAATATTTGCCTTGAGGTGACAACGAGATTGAATCCGCAGCAATTATTGGAAAAGCTTTTGGAAATCGAGCTGAAAATGGGTCGAAGTCGGAGCAATGAAAAAGGATATAAAAACCGAAATATTGATATTGATGTCTTATTTTTTGAAGATGAAAAAATTGAATCCGAAGCACTTGTAATCCCGCATCCATTTCTTCACGAACGAAAATTTGTACTGCAACCTTTATCCGATATCGCTGGGGAGAAGAAGCATCCAATTCTTGATCTTAGCGTCAAACAACTTTTAAGTTCGGTGAAAGATAATTCTGAAATTCAGACCATCGATATCCAGCTTAAAAAACCTCAACTTAAAAATCCTTTTCACGGTTATAATTATATCGCCATTGAAGGCAATATAGGCGCGGGAAAAACGAGTTTGTCACATATGATTTCGCAGGATTTCAACGCGCGACTCATTCTGGAAAGATTCAAGGACAATCCGTTCCTTCCAAAATTTTATGAAGACCAGGCGCGATATGCATTCCCTTTGGAAATGTCTTTTTTGGCCGATAGATACCAACAACTTTCCGATGATTTGGCGCAATATGATCTTTTTGCCGATTTCATCGTGTCGGATTACGATATTTTCAAATCGCTCATTTTCGCGAAAATCACTTTACAGGAAGATGAATATTTGTTGTATTACAAGTTGTTCAATTTTATGTTCAAGGAATTGAAAAAACCGGATTTGTACATTTATCTCTATCAAAATACAGAACGCTTGCTTTCCAATATTAAAAAACGGGGAAGGGAATATGAGAAAGAAATCAACAAGGAATATTTGACAAAAATAAACAGTGGTTACCTTTCTTTTATCAAAGCACAACAAGGTTTAAACGTTCGGATTATTGATATTTCCGATATGGATTTTGTGGAAAACAGAAAGGATTATTTGTCTATAATATCTGAGATTTAGGATTATTTCCAAGAAAATATTAGGATTATTTCCGAAAAATCATATTTTTGTTTTATGGGAACAGATATTTTTATTGAAGTCAAACGTTTTAAGGAAGTCCGCGACGACCATAATTTCACGCAATCGGAATTTGCTTCGGTTTTGGGAATCAAAAATTCCACTGCTGATATTGAACGCGGAAAAACGAAACTTTCCGGTAAAATTGTTGCCGAGCTTTTAAAACAATTCGCAATCAATCCTTTGTGGCTTTTTGGTGAAAGCAGGGAAAAATACCTCAACTTATCAAAAGGTGATGTGAGTCCGAAAGTGGTGAGCTTGAACAGCGCCGAGAACGAGAATATAGTTCTGGTGAACGTAAAAGCTGCCGCCGGTTATCCACATAATGTGCAAGATGTGGATTGGTATCAAAAATTACCGGCTTTTGATATTCCTCTGCCCGAATATAGAAATGCCACTTATCGCGGATTTCAGGTTGAAGGTGACAGTATGTATCCGTATTTGCGTCCAGAGGAATGGGTTTTGGGAAAAGCCGTTCCGAGTATCGAGGAAGCGAATAACAACAAAATTTATGTGGTTGTACTGTATGATTCGGTTTTGGTGAAAAAGCTTCAAAAACTGCCGACCGACAATTCAAAAGTACTGCTGATTTCCTTGAACGAAGAGTATTTGCCGATTGAGGTACCGGTGAACGAAATTCAGGAGTTATGGCAAGTCAACAGTAAATTGACTTTTAATTTGGATGCGCCTTCTGAAAACGGATTGCTGAAACAGCTGCAAGAATCAATGGCTGAACTTAAAAAGGAATTCTCTTTTTTTAAAGATGAAAAAACCCGCTTGGATTAGTTCCAAACGGGTTTTTGAACAAAAACTAACGATATAATTAGATGTCACCATCGGTATCGGTGGTGGTACTATCTTCCATAATAACTTCTTCGTCATCTAAATTATTATCTTCAGTGGTTTCAAATTCATCTTCGGTGGTTTCAAATCCGTCTTCAGTCGATTCCATTCCGTTGTCATTGTAATCTTCCAAATCGATTTCATCAACATCACGTTCAGTATCACGGCAAGAAACCAGTGCTGTACTGAAAGTGAAAATCGCTGCCAACATTAAAATCATTTTTTTCATAACGCTAAATTTTGTTGGTTACCTAACAAATTTAGCTATAACACGATGATTTTTAAACGTTTGATTGCTAAAATTATACTAATTGTTGAAAAGGGAATTAAGCTATTTCGTTTTTTGGAATAACGAACTTTTTTCAAAGTTTCAAACTTTGGAAAAACTTACAAGAATAACTTTCCAGAACGTTTCATTTTAATTTGAAAGGAATTGATGATTTCAATCGCAATTTCGCATAGTCACGGATCATTTTTGTCGCTCCCATATTTTGTTGCACAAATTCTGCTGACTTTTCACCGGTTTCATTTCTAAAATCCGTATCTGAAATCAGTTTATCAAGTAAATCCTTTAATTCTTTCCCATTTGAAACAACGAAGAGTCCGCCGTGATTTTTCAATTTTTCAGCTTCAGGAAATTTCTGGTGATTTTCACCAATAACAATCGGAATACCAAAAGCAGCAGGTTCTAAAATATTGTGTAAACCGGTTTTACCCGCAGCACCGCCTACGTATGCGATATCGGCATAACTGTAAATCCGAGTGAGGTATCCAATGGTATCCACGATAAAAACATTGGCCGATTTCAGATCCTGATTTTTCATTTCTGAAAAAAGCAATGTTTTCTTGTTGATTCGATTCGCCAGGTTTTTTACGTTTTTAAAAATATGTGGCGCAATGATCCATTTTATTGCTTCGGAAGTGTCGTTGATGTAATCAACGAGCAAGTCTTCGTCTTCCGGCCAAGAACTACCCACAACAATGCAAAGTTGGCCATTTTTGAATTCTGAAATAAAATCGATTTTATTATTGGCTTCCAATTGTGCATTCACCCGATCAAAACGCGTATCACCGCTAACGGAAACATTTTTGATTCCAATGTTTTGCAGTAAATCGGCAGACGATTTTTCCTGCACAAAAATATGATCGAATTTTTGAAGTGATTTCCGCATCAAGCCGCCATAATTCTTAAAGTAAACCTGATCCTTCCTAAAGTTTGCAGAAAATAAAACGGTTGGGATCTTTTTATTTTCTAAAGCTGCCAAATAATTTGGCCAGACTTCATATTTAATAAAAAATACCATTTTCGGATTCACGATTTCAACGAATTTTTCGGCATTCGCTTTCGTGTCGAGCGGCAAATAAGTGATCACATCAGCTAGTTTGCTGTTTTTTTTATTTTCATATCCGCTCGGAGAAAAAAATGTGACCAAAATTTTATAATCTGAAAAATCTTGCTTTAAAGCTTCAATGACAGGAACCGATTGTTCGTATTCGCCCAGTGACGCAGCGTGAAACCAAAGAAATTTATCATTTGGTTTTGTCTTTTTTTCCAAAGTTGAAAAAACCTCTTTTCGGCCATCTACAAAAAGTTTCATTTTGTCACTCAGCAACCGACTCGCAGGCAGGATTTTTTCCGCTAAAGAAATGCCAACATTGTAAAGAAATTTCATTTCCAATTTTTCTAAACGCTAAAATACTTCTAATTATAAAAACTGATTGTCATTGGAGGCTATATTTTGTATTTTCGCAGAAGACAATTTCGCTATGAAAAAAATACAAATGGTTGATCTTAAAGGTCAATATGAAGATATAAAAGATCAAGTAAACGCTTCCATACAAGAAGTTATAGAAACCACCGCATTCATAAACGGTCCTGAAGTCCAAAATTTTCAAAAAGAACTTGAAAATTATTTGGGCGTGAAGCACGTAATTCCCTGCGCAAACGGAACCGATGCTTTGCAAATCGCAATGATGGGTTTGGGATTGAAACCAGGTGACGAAGTCATTACCGCCGATTTCACTTTTGCGGCTACTGTTGAAGTGATTGCATTGCTTCAACTTACACCTGTTTTGGTTGATGTGGAACCCGATACTTTTAATATTTCTATTGAAGCCATTAAAAAAGCAATTACGCCAAAAACCAAAGCCATTGTTCCCGTTCATCTTTTCGGCCAAACAGCAAATATGGATGCGATTATGGAAATTGCCGAAAAACATAATCTTTTCGTCATCGAAGACAATGCGCAAGCAATAGGCGCCAATTACCACGGAAAAAACGGAACCAAAAAAGCCGGTGCCATCGGTCACGCAGCTTCCACTTCTTTTTTTCCTTCCAAAAATTTGGGATGTTACGGAGATGGCGGTGCCATTTTCACGAATGATGATGAACTTGCACATACTTTACGCGGAATCGTAAACCACGGAATGTATGAGCGTTACCACCACGATGTTGTTGGCGTGAATTCGCGTTTGGATAGTATTCAGGCCGCAGTTTTACGGGCGAAATTGCCAAAATTAAATGCTTATAATCGCGCCCGTCAGGAAGCTGCGAAAAAATATTCTGTAGCTTTCCGCGGAGAAAAAAATATCGAAATTCCTTTCACCGAAGGAAAAGAAGACACGCACGTTTACCACCAATACACCTTGAAAATTACTAACGGAAAACGTGATGCATTGGTAAACCACCTTAACGAAAAAGGAATTCCCTGCGGAGTTTACTATCCAATTCCGTTACACAGCCAAAAAGCGTACAAAGATGAACGGTATAATGAAGCTGACTTTCCAGTAACAAACCAATTGGTGAAAGAAGTGATTTCACTTCCAATGCACACAGAACTGGATGATGAGCAGATTGATCTTATTACGAAAAGTGTGATTGAGTTTGTAAATGGGTAAAAAGAAAAGAGATCATAGAGAAGAGAAAAAAGATTCTGATTTTTGATTTCTGAACATTTAAACACAGTACAAATGAAGCTGTGCTTTTTGATTCCAAAAAATCCATTATTTCTATAAAGGCAAAGATTTTGGCTAAAGCCGATAATTGTTTTAATTTCTATACCTCCAGCTGAAGCTGGAGGCAATTGATGCATTGAAATTGATGAATTCAATTAAAGAGTCAATTGAATTTCTTCAACTGAGCTTGAAGAAATTCAAAATGTTTTTTGTAATTGAAAAAATCCATCGCCCCAGGCTTCTGCCTTTTATACAAAAAAAGAATTCAATTGCCATGGGCTTCAGCCCATGGAACCAAAGAATATTCACATTAAGGCTTTAGCCAAATCTTTTAAAAGAGAATATGAGGAAATTGTTCTTGTAATTTTGTTTTCTTATCCTCTAAATCCTTTAGGAATTCCTGATATTGGATAGAGGCATTTGATGCATTGAAATTGATAAATTCAAAAATTATTTCCAGAATTCACTTGCCATGGGCTTCAGCCCATGGACTGAAAAATATTTACATTTTAAGGCTTTAGCCAAACCTTTTAAAAGCTGATATGCGGAAACTGCTCCTGCATTTTTAATTTTCTCTCTTCCAAAACCTGTAAAAACTGTTGGTTCTGCGTGCTTTCCAAATTAAAAGCTCGATGCTGAAGTCCGTTTTGAATTTTTTCCACAGTTTTCATTATTGATTCAGCTTCTGGAGCAATCCAAATTTCGGAAAATCGTTCCCAAATATAATCGATGGCAATTTCGGAAGGATGAATCATATCGGCAGCATAAAATCGATAATCCCGTAGCTCGTCCATCATAATTTCGTAAGATGGAAAATAAGCGATTTTTGAATTTAAAAAATGATCCAACA
>DASSWB010000007.1:0-6888 GCA_035705495.1 Salinimicrobium sp.
ATTTTTCCAACCCAAAAAATCACTTCAAAATAAGCTAAAAAATTAACATTCAGGTTTTTACATCCTTGCTTAAAACTCGAAAAATTAAATGTACCTTTGCAGCCTTTTTAAAAAGTTTTATGACAGCTATACGAAATATTGCAATTATCGCACACGTTGACCACGGGAAAACTACCTTGGTTGACAAAATTATGTACCATTGCCAGTTGTTCCGGGAAAATCAGAACAGTGGCGATCTTATCTTGGACAATAACGATCTGGAGCGGGAAAGGGGAATTACGATTACCTCTAAAAACGTTTCCGTTGTATATAAAGGAACAAAAATCAACATTATTGATACACCTGGTCACGCCGATTTTGGTGGAGAGGTAGAGCGTGTTTTGAACATGGCCGATGGCGTTTTGCTTTTGGTAGATGCTTTTGAAGGTCCTATGCCACAAACGCGTTTTGTACTTCAAAAAGCTTTGGATCTTGGTCTAAAACCTTGCGTGGTGATCAATAAAGTGGATAAGGAAAACTGCACGCCAGATGAGGTGCACGAAAAGGTTTTCGATTTGATGTTTGAATTGGGTGCTGAAGAATGGCAGCTTGATTTTCCTTCAGTTTACGGTTCGGCAAAGAACAACTGGATGAGCGAGGATTGGAAAAACCAAACCGAAAATATTGAACCATTGTTGGACATGGTGATTGAACATATTCCTGCCCCAAAGGTTGGAGAGGGAACCCCGCAAATGTTGATCACTTCTCTGGACTTCTCTTCTTTTACGGGAAGAATCGCGATTGGTCGTTTGCAACGCGGAATCCTTAAAGAAAATATGCAAATTTCGTTGGTGAAAAGGGATGGGAGCATCAAAAAAACAAAAATTAAAGAACTTCATACTTTTGAAGGTCTCGGACGTAGAAAAGTTGAAGAGGTTATAGCAGGTGATATTTGTGCGATTGTAGGTTTGGAAGGTTTTGAAATTGGTGATACCGTTGCCGATGCAGAGAATCCAGAAGGATTAAAAACGATTGCGATTGATGAACCTACAATGAGTATGTTATTCACGATAAATGATTCACCTTTCTTTGGAAAGGATGGAAAATTTGTGACTTCAAGACATATCAAAGAGCGCCTTTTTAAGGAATTGGAAAAAAATCTTGCCTTGCGCGTGAATGAAACCGATAGCGCCGATAAATTCTTGGTTTTTGGTCGCGGGGTATTGCACCTTTCGGTTTTGATCGAAACAATGAGAAGGGAAGGTTACGAACTGCAAATTGGTCAGCCACAGGTAATCATCAAAGAAATTGATGGTATAAAATGCGAACCGATTGAAGAATTGACAATCGATTTACCTGAAAATGTTTCCGGAAAAGCTGTTGAAATGGTAACCTTGCGAAAAGGTGAAATGCTAAGCATGGAAACCAAGGGAGACCGAATGGTGATTCAGTTTATGATTCCTTCCAGGGGAATTATTGGGTTGAGAAACCAATTACTGACCGCAACTGCTGGTGAAGCCATTATGGCGCACCGTTACAAAGAATATCAGCCGCTAAAAGGAGGAATTCCAGAACGACAAAACGGATCTTTGGTTTCTATGGAAAACGGAAAAGCAATTCCGTATTCTATCGATAAATTACAAGATAGAGGAAAGTTTTTTGTTGATCCGGGAGAGGATATTTACGAGGGTCAAGTAGTTGGTGAAAATTCACGTGGAGACGATATGACCGTGAATATTACAAAAACCAAAAAATTATCGAACGTACGTTCTTCGGGAGCTGATGATAAAGCGAAGATTGTTCCGGCAATAAAATTCTCTTTGGAAGAAGCTTTGGAATATATTCAGAAAGATGAATATGTTGAGGTAACTCCGCATTTTATCCGAATCAGAAAAATTTACCTTACAGAAAACGATCGTAAAAGAAACAAAATAGTTTAATTTAAATATTCTCCGTTATTCCCTTTCCCCTTGGGGGAAAGGGCTAGGGAGAGGGGCTTTCATGATGGAAATACTCGGAATTACACTCACGGAGTGGACAGGCTACGCGGCATCATTATTTGTTTTGATGTCTTTTTTAATGCGAAATATCACGACCCTTAGATACGTGAACACCGTTGGTTGTATTTTTTTCGTGATTTATGGGTTTTTATTGACATCTTGGCCAGTTGTGGTGACAAATGTCGCTATCGTTTTGGTGAACTTCTATTACCTTTTTATAAATAAAAAGAAAGTATAAGCAAGATTCTCCCTGAGTTCCATTAAATTATATAGCTTAGTCGTGTAAAAAAATGTGAATTTATGAGAAAATATATGGTTCTTTTCTGGGCAATTTCAGCCATTTTTCCAAGTTGTTCAAGTGAGGAGGACAGCGAAATACCACAATATAAATTATATGGCGAATGGAATGTGTACGAAACCATAGAATATGATTTGGAAGGTAATCAAACTTCAATCGATACACACGATGAAGGAACATATTTGATAAATATAGATCCCCAAGAAATAAATTACACCTTTTCCAACACAGGAGTTATCTTTGAGGAAGGTTATTCTTACACCTACGACAATGGTGTTTTACAAAATTCTTTTTTTGGAGAGATTAAAGTTGTTACAGTTACGGCTACTGAACTACATTTGAAGGAAATTCCACAGGAGAATTCTTCAGTTTATACAGAAATATTTGCCACAAAAATTGGTGAATAACAAAGACAGTGCGTAAATCATTTTATCAATAAAAAGAAGTAATTTACACGCAAATTGAAAATCCTCTTTCTTGAGTCAATTTGAAGTTGTAAAATATAATTCCGATTATTTTTCGGCTTGGAACGAATTTATTTCGCGTTCCAAAAATGCCACTTTCCTGTTTCATCGCGATTTTATGGAATATCATAAAGATCGTTTTGAAGACTATTCACTTCTTGTTTTTGAAAAGAAAAAATTGGTTGCTTTGTTTCCTGCGAATCGGGTAGGAGCTGATCTTTTTTCTCATCGGGGACTGACTTACGGCGGATTGCTTCTTCCTTCTGAAATCAAACTGGAGAAAACATTACACATTTTTAAATCGCTCTTAGAATTTATTGCTTCGGAAGGATTTGAAAAAATTCAATTAAAACTGATGCCGAAGATTTATCACGCGATTCCTTCGGATGAAATGGATTATCTGCTTTTTTTGACTGAAGCAAAATTGGTAAAACGAGAAGTTTCGGCTGCAATAGGAATATTTTCGAAATTGAAAATTCAGAAAAATCGGATAGAAGGCGTAAAAAAGGCAGAAAATGCCGGACTCGTTATAAAGGAGGAAAAGAATTTCAACAGATTTTGGAATGAAATCTTAATTCCGAATCTGGCCGATAAACATCGAGCAAATCCCGTTCATTCTTCCGAAGAAATAAGACTTCTGGCGGAAATATTTCCCATGAACATCAGACAATTCAATGTTTTTAAAAATGAAAAAATTGTAGCAGGAGCGACAATTTTTGAGTCTGAAAATGTGGCACATGTTCAATATATTTCTGGAAATGAAGAAAAGCAGACGTTGGGAAGTCTGGATTTCCTGTTTGAACATTTGATCAACGAAGTTTTTCAAAATAAAAAGTATTTCGATTTCGGGACATCAAACGAAGAGGCAGGAAAAAAACTCAATAGTGGATTGATGTTTTGGAAAGAATGTTATGGTGCACGTAGTATTTCACAAGATACTTACGAAATAAATCCAAAACTGTGTATTAACCTTCAAAATGTGCTGCTATGATTCCATTTTTGGATTTAAAAAAAATGAATGCACCTTATGAAACAACTTTTCAAGAGCGGTTTTTGGCATTTTTAAATTCTGGACATTACATTTTGGGCAAAGGTGTTGAAAAATTTGAAGAATCATTTGCAGCATATTGTGGCGCAAAATTCTGTATCGGAACCGGCAACGGATTGGATGCACTTAACCTCATTTTCCGCGGCTATATTGAATTGGGGCAACTAAAGGAAGGTGATAAGATAATCGTCGCTGCGAATACGTACATCGCAACAATATTGGCAATAAAACACGCGGGATTAACCCCGGTTTTGGTCGAACCCGACGAAGGAACCTTCAATCTTGATTCGAGTTTGGTTTCTGAAAAAATCACTCGGGAAGTCAGAGGCATTTTGGTCACCCATTTATACGGACAATTGGCCGATATGAAAAAACTGAGGGAAATTTCCGAAGAAAATAATCTTTTGCTCATTGCCGATTCGGCGCAAGCACATGGCGCTGAAGATGAAAATGGAAACAAAGCAGGAAGCTTGGCAGATGCAACGGGTTTTAGTTTTTATCCGAGTAAAAATCTTGGTGCTTTGGGAGACGCGGGAGCGGTAACAACAAATGATGAGGATTTGGCAGAAGTTGTTTCAAAACTTCGGAATTATGGGACTTCTTCAAAATACATCAATGAATATGTGGGTTACAATTCCAGATTGGATGAACTGCAAGCTTTATTTCTTTTGGAAAAATTGCCGTTTCTGGATGAGGAAAATGACCAAAGAAGAAACATTGCCACACGCTATTTCTCGGAAATAAAAAACGAAAAGATCAAACTTCCATTTTGGAATGGCAGCAAGAATCATGTGTTTCATTTATTTGTGGTCCGCGTAAAAAATCGGAAAGACTTTTGTGAATTTTTAAATTCAAAAAATATTGGAAATCTCGTTCATTATCCTATTCCGCCGCATAAACAGAAAGCATTGTCCGAATTTTCAGATTTAAAATTTCCGATAACGGAAAAAATTCATGAAGAAGTGGTGAGCATTCCTTTGAATCCGATGATGACGAAAGAGGAAATTGGGGAAGTGGTTTCAACATTAAATTCTTATTAATTGAGATTTTTCAAAAGACTTATTGGGGGAAACATGTTGCTGAAAGTAACATCAATGAACGCAGTAAGCATTTTTACGCGGATTATCACTGGGTTTTTGGTTTCAAAAGCTTTGGCAATATTCGTTGGTCCGTCAGGGATGGCTTTTGTTGGAAATCTGCGAAATTTTTTGAACTCGGTTCAGAGTCTTTCAACTTTTGGCATTGCGAACGGCATCATCAAATTTACTTCCGAACACAAAAGGAATCAAGCAGAACTTTCCAAAGTATTTTCCACGGCATTTTTCATGATCATCACTGCAGCACTTTTTATTTCCATTATAATTTTTTTCAGTGCCGGTTATTGGAATGAAAAACTTTTTCAAGGTCATGAGTTTACAAATGTCATAAAAGCTTTGGCAATGGCAATTCCTTTTTATGCCGCGAATATGATTTTATTGGCGGTTATCAACGGGAACCAGAAATACAAACTGTACACCATTATAAATGTTATTGCCAATTTTATAGGTTTGGCTGTTTCGGTTTTCCTTATGTGGAAATATAACACGCAAGGTGCGCTATTTGCTCTAGTGCTTGTTCCAGCGCTGACATTTTTTATCACGTTTTCCCTGACCTTCAAAAAGGTCAAAAAGTATTTTTATTTAATTTCGACCCGCTATTTTGATTCGGGTTATCTTAAAAAATTTGGTTCTTTCAGCATTATGGCGTTGATTTCCGCTTTGTTGGTCCCAGTGGCATACATTTTTGTGCGGAATTATATTATCGACAATCAAACTGCCACCGAAGCTGGATATTGGGAAGCGATGAATCGTATTTCAGAATATTATTTGATGTTCATCACCACACTGATGACTTTGTATGTGCTACCCCGTTTTTCGGAAATTCACAGCAATAAGGAGTTCCGGAGGGAAGTTTTTTCGTTTTATAAAACCATACTTCCCATATTGGCAACAGGAATGATTCTTATTTTCTTTTTGAAGGATTGGATCATCCGACTTGTTTTTTCCAGTGAATTCCTACCAATGGAAAATCTGTTTCTTTGGCAGATGGGGGGCGACTTCTTAAAAGTGGCAAGTGTTCTACTGGCCTACCAATTCATTGCGAAAAAAATGTTTTGGCATTTTGTTTTGACAGAAATCGGATCTATGGGAATCTTTTTTGTTCTTAGTATTTTTCTTGTGGAAAAATACGGATTTACGGGAGCAGCCATGGCTCATTTTTATCAGTATGTTATATATTTTGTGGTAATTCTGTTTATTTTTAGGAAAAAATTGTTAGGTAAAGATTTTAAGGAAGTCGGACGAGGTAGTCCCAGTAATTAAAATAACTTTTTGCATATTTGCTTTCGAAGGAAAAACTTTTCTCTTTCCTCAGAGTTTGCATCGATAGAAAATGAAAAAAAGCACAATAGAAGACCTTCAGCTTATCACGGTTCCCAAAATTACCGATCCTAGGGGAAATATTTCTGTGGTTGAAAAAAATATCATTCCGTTTGAAATCAAAAGGGTTTATTACTTGTACGATGTCCCCAGTGGTTCTTCGCGTGGCGGACATGCACATATAGACCAACAGGCATTTTTGATAGCCCTAAGCGGTAGTTTTAATGTGATATTAAACGATGGTAAGGATTCAAAAACCGTTACTTTAAAAAAACCCAATGAAGGTTTGTTGATCCCAAACGGAATATGGAGGGAATTGGAAGATTTCTCATCCGGTGCGGTCTGTTTGGTTTTGGCTTCGGATGTTTTTTCAGAAGATGACTACATTCGGGATTTTGAAGTTTATAAAAAATATTAAGTTTTAGTTATTACCACTCCAAACCTGAAGATATTTTTCAGCTATACGGATATAATGATGTTCTTTCAACACAAAATCCCTGGCGTTTTTACCTATTTCAATAATCATTTTCGGATTCTCAATCAACCAGCTTAGCTTGTTGACCAAATATTCCACATTAGGTAACGCATTGATGCATACTTCATCTTCTTTTAAATTATAATATTCTAAAAATTCAGTTTCTGCTCCCGTAAAAACCACTTTGCCTTTTGCCATCGCTTCAAG
>DASSWB010000008.1:0-12977 GCA_035705495.1 Salinimicrobium sp.
CCAACCATCATCATCAAAAAAATCAAATTCGTAGTAACCGTAAGGTTCCAGCACTGTGCAAATTCCAATATGCATTAAGTCCAGTTTCTGATCCTTTTTAAATTTTCGGTGGACTTGCCCCAATTCCTGAACGCCAACCAGGTAAATGATGGCATCCAAATCCAATAATTCACCATCAGCAAATTGGTCGGAAAGTTTCTTCTGAAGAAGTTCCCATCTGCCCTTTAATTTTTCGTCTCTTGCCATTCGGCAAATATAGTTAACTGGAGGAAATTATTATATTTGAAAAATGAATTACCTAGATATAATAATTTGCCTTTTTCTTATTTTCGGACTCTTTAGAGGTTTTATTGACGGATTTTTCGTCTCATTGGCTTCACTTGTAGGTTTAATTGCAGGTATTTATGGCGCCATTCATTTCTCGCATTACGTAGCCGAATATCTTGCCGATATGGTTTCGTGGAGCGAACAAAAAATAAATTTGGCCGCTTTTGCCATTACATTTATAATTATTGTCGTTCTTATTTTTCTCGCTGGGAAAATTCTCACGCAGATTGCCAATTTTGCGGCTTTGGGGATTTTCAATAAAATCTTGGGGGCTGTCTTCGGAATTGTTCGCGCTTCATTTATTTTGAGCGTTATTATTTTATTCCTGAATTCGTTTTCCTTTCTGGACAATTTTATAGATCAGGAAACAAGGAAATCTTCTGTATTGTATGCTCCCGTCGAAAAATTCGCACCTGCAGTACTACCGGCAATTTTGAAAGAAACCGAAGAAAATGAAATTTTTAAAACCGAAAAAACTGAAGAATCAGAAGAAAATCAGAAATGAAGTTGATAGACTTCATCCAACTGACTCTCACTGCTCACATTTACGTTCAAATCTTTAATAATACCAGAACTTACGCGGTAAACCCAACCGTGAAGATGTAGGTCTTGATTGATTTTCCAAGCATTTTGCACAATTGTTGTTTTCGCCAAATCGAACACCTGTTCTACAACATTGAGCTCGACAAATCTATCAAAACGTTTTGTTTCATCTTCAATTTGGTCCAATTCCTTCTGATGCAATCTGTAGTTGTTTTTTATATGCCTGATCCAATTGTCAATGAGCCCAAAAGATTTATTGCTCATTGCAGCTGAAATTCCGCCGCAACCATAATGGCCGCAAACAATAACGTGTTTTACTTTCAGAACATTCACCGCATAATCCAAAACGCTCAACATATTCATATCGGTATGAATCACCATATTGGCAATATTTCGGTGAACGAAAACTTCTCCTGGAGGTGCTCCAATAATTTGATTGGCGGGCACTCTACTGTCTGCACAACCAATCCAAAGTAAAGGTGGTTGTTGCCCAGCAGCGAGTTTTTCAAAAAATTCTGGGTCCTCCGCTAAATTCGATTCGACCCACTTTCTATTGTTTTCAATGATTTTTTGATAAAATTCAGGCATTTTTTTGTTTTATGAATTGATGTTCTTGAAACATTCAAAACAAAATTAGGGAAAAAAGAAGATTTTTTTCCCTCTTCTTTCTTTCAATTACAAACTAAAGAACCTTTAACTGCTTTTTTAACATCCACCCCTGCTTTCCATCTGCCAATTCTATTTCTATCCATTCCTGGAAATCTTTTAGAATTCTGGTTTTACTTCCTTCGTGAAGCACAAAAATATCCTCACCTCGATTGGTCGGTTCATTTTTCACAACCGCCTCTTCAACAAAAATTATTGCATATTCGTCAGAATTCATTTTTTTATTTTGCATAAAAACAAAAACGGCTGAAATTACGGCAATGATGACGATGAAAATTGCCGAGGAAAAAAACAATCTTTTATTTTTTGATGAAACCGAGAAATAATAGAAAGCAAAAAGCAGTAAAAACAAGAATGCACAGCTTATGGCAACGACGGACCAGATATTTTTTCCGAAGGAAGCAGTTGATTTTTTCAAAATGTTCGAGAATCCAACTTCATTGAATTCAGGTAAATCATCAATCGTTGCATTTCGCGCAATTTCCAGATTCACTTGTGCATCTTCATCATCCGGAGCCAATTGAAGTGTTTTTTCATAATAAAAAATACTCGGTCCCAATGCGTCCATTTTATAATAGGCATTGGCGAGATTGAAATAGACTTCCGCAGAGGTTTCGCCATTTTTTAAAATCTGCTCATATTGATCAATAGCTTCATTGTAATTTCCACTCGTATAGTTTTTATTGGCTTCTTCAAACAATTTTTCGTTTTGTGATAAAGCGGAAATCGATAGAAGAAAAATGAAATAAATTATATTTTTCATAACTACAATTGTTTGTCCATTATCGAAATAACAGATATTGCCTTTTTGTAATCCTGTTGCATCATTTCGTGTGAAGCGGGTGTATAACGGGCAATCTCACAACTTTCAATCAAACCAATAAAGGCTGAAATATCATCTTTTTCCACATTTTTATTTTCGAGCATCGCAATAATATTGTCCTTGCTCATTTCGCTCGTGGAGATGTGTAATTTTGATTTCAAATAATTGTGCAGGGCGCGTTCCAATGAAACGTAAAAGTTTTTTTGATCTCCCAGATTTTTTTCGGCTTCGGAAAGATATTTCCTGGCCAGTTTATCTGCTTTTCTGATCTTGTTTCCACGTATATCATTTGCTTTTTCTTCTCTTTTTCGGCTGAAAAGAATCAATAACGGAACAGCGAGAAAAGGCATCGCGAAAATCGACCAAAAAGCAGCGCTTCCAACAAAAACGTGATCATCTAAAGGCTGTAAATCGGATTTTAATTTTATAAATCTGAAATCGGCTCCAGTCAATTCCACTGGCTGTTTATTGTTTGCCGACGCAATAGTAGTGGGAACTTTCGGACCTTGTTCAACAGAAATATTGATGGCTTCGGAAGTGATTGTTTTATAGGAACGGGAATCCAAATCAAAATAGGAAAAGCTGATCGGTCCAATTGTATAATCGCCCTTTTTAATGGGTACAATGGTATATTGATTTGAAATATTTCCATTCATTCCGTTTTCGGTAACCCGAATATTTTCATGGTGTTCTGGCTCGTACACTTCCAAATCTTCTGAAAATTCCGGATTTGGTAAATTAAAAAGCTTCAAGTTTCCGCGACCGATTAATTTAACTTCCAATTCCAATGATTCAGAAGTTTTTAATTGTTGTTTGTTTGCGTTCAAACTAAAGTCGAAATTTCTACCAACCGCACCATTAAAATTATCTGGACTTCCTTCGGGCAAAGGTTTTACGTTTATTGATTTTCTACCTGCAGCAACGGTTTTATCTACCGTTGTGTATAATCTTCCGCCAAAAAAATCCCTTTCACCCGTCGGCACATCAACTGCAACCGATAAAGTAAGCGGTTCAATGGATAATTTTCCTGTTTTCTGCGGAAAGAGGACAACTTTTCTGAGAACAACATAACGGTAAGTTTCACCTTTAAATTCCCCTATCTGCACGCCCGAAGGTTGGTTGCTCGTATTTTGGCTCCAAAATCCATTATAAGTCGGATTGTCAATTTCCCTAAAATTGCTGACACTTACGTCCTGACTTACATACAGCTTGTATTCTATGTTGATTGCCTCGTTCAAAAACGGATTGGTATTCGAAATTTCCGCAACGAGGTGAATATTGTCGTCTACAAGATTATTGATTTTTTCCGCCTCTGGGTCTTCAACAGCTGCGGTGACTTCAATTTCCAAACCAAGTGTTTTGTATATTTCGCCCTCTATGGTTATTTCAGCTTGACCAATGCTAAAAGTTCCACGTTTTTTTGGTTGTAAAAAATAGCTGTAAGTTTTGGAATAACTACGTTTTCCGTTGATCCAAGAATTACTGACTGCCTGATTTGGACCACCAACAACCGTAAAATTCTCAAAAGACGGCGGCTTGAAATTATCACCATCCTGATTCATTTTGAAGTCAATACGAAGTCGTTCGTTGATCCCTAATTTTTCCTTGCTGGCCTCGGCAGTGAATTGCACTTGTGCCAATGCCAGATTGCTGAACAATAAAAACAAAAGATAAAAAACACCTTTAAACTTCATAATATCTATATCTCAATTTTTTATTTTAAAAAACTACCAGTCTTTTTCTGTTTTCGTTGGTTGTCCTTTTGCTTTCTGAGCGTTTATTTTCTCCATCACTTTTCGCTCTTCATTATCCATTGCTTCCAATAAACTTTTTACACGCTCTGGAGATAATTGTCCGGGTGAAGGTTTTGGCTGTTGTGGCGATTGGTCTTTGGGCTCGCCTTCTTTATTGTTTTCTTTAGGTTGCTTTGGCTGGCCTTGATCATCCTTTTTTTCTTCACCATCTTTATTCTCATTATTTTCGCCTTCTCCTTTTTCTTTTTTCTGCTGATTTTTTTTCTGCTGATCGTCGCCGCCTTCTCCTTCGTTTTTATCTTCCTTGCCGTCTTTTTTATCTTCCTGATCTTTGCCTTCGTCAGATTTGCTTTGCTGTTGTTTTTCTTCCCACATCTGCTTCGCGTAAGCTAGATTATATCTCGTCTCATCATCTTCGGGATTGTTGCGAAGCGCATTTTTATAGGCTTCAATGGCTTCGGCATATTTTTTCTGATTCATAAAAGTATTGCCGAGATTGTGATAGGCTTTGTGTTTTTCTGATTTTGAAACTGCAATTCTGGCAGCTTCTTTAAACTTCTGTTCTGCTTCGACGGATTTTTTCTTCGTGTAATATAAATTTCCAAAGTTATATCTGGCAGCGGCATTCGTCGGATCTTTTGCTACGGCTTTTCGAAAAGAGGCTTCGGCTTGCGGAAAGTCGTTTTCCGCCAAAGCATCTTCAGCATCATTTAAATACTGAATGGCCTCTTTCTTTAATTTAAGACTGTCCTGGGCAATTGCGGTCATCGAAAAGAAACACAAAACAATGAAACACATTATCCTTATTTTTTCGATTTTGAAAAATCCACTGTTATTGACCATTTTTTTCCCTTTTGTTTCCGCTTTCATTAAAAAGATCCAATTTCTTTAACCACGAAGTTTTTCTTTCCAGAAAAAATATTTCCAGGAAAAGTAACAACAAAGCCAATGCCAAAAACCACTGAAACTGATCTTTGAAATCTGCGAATTGTTTGGATTCAAATTCCTGCTTTTCTGTATTTTGAAGAATTTTTGTGACTTCTTCAATCACTTCCGAAGTTGATCCGCCATATATGTAAACACCATTTCCCGCCTTGGCTATTTCTTTTAGGGTGGATTCATCTAATTTTGTGATGACGGTTTCTCCCTTATTGTCCTTTTTATAGGTCTGAACAATTCCATTTCTTTTAATCGGAATGACGGCACCATTTGGCGTGCCTACACCAATAGTGAGGATGTTGATGCCTTCATCCGCAGCTTTTTCTGCCAAATTTTCAATTTCACCAGCGTGATCTTCCCCGTCACTGAGAATAATCAAAATTTTATTCGTTTTGTCTTTTTCGTTGTAAAAAGTAGTTGCTAAATCGATGGCTTCCCCAATGGCGGTTCCTTGAGACGAAATCATATCGGTATTGAGCGCCTGGAGAAACATTTTTGCCGCTGCATAATCGGTTGTAATTGGTAACTGCGGAAATGCGCTTCCTGCATACGCAATGATTCCGATACGGTCGCTGGCCAAGTTGTTTATTATTTGTGTAACCAGCTGTTTTGATTTCTCCAATCTATTTGGAGCAATGTCTTCGGCCAACATACTTTTTGAAACATCAATCGCGAAAACAATATCGACACCTTCTCTTTTAATGGTTTCGATTTTTGTTCCCATTTTCGGGTTGACCAATGCAATGATCAGGCAGAGAATCGCCAGACAAATGAAGATGAATTTTAATACAGGTTTGAAAAACGACCGATTCGGACTTAACAAATTCAGTAAATGAGAATCGGCGAACTTTTTCTGGGTTTTTTTCCTCCACAAAATGAGGAAGAGAAATACCATCAAGAGGGGCAAAATTCCCAACAGCAACCAAAAATATTTTTGTTCCTCAAGAATATACATCTAACTTCTCATTTTTAATCGATCAAACAAAACTTCGGAAAATCGTGTGCCTCAAAATAACTTCAAGAAATAAAAGCAAACCTGCCAGAAGCACCAATGGTCTGTATTTTTCTTCGTAATTGTAATACTTAAATTCCTCGATTTCGGTTTTTTCCAATTTGTCTATTTCATCGTAAATTTCTTCCAATTTCTCTTTATTTGTCGCCCTAAAATAAAGTCCGCCAGTGATCTCCGAAATATTTTTTAATAGTTCTTCATCAATTTCGACTTGAATATTGGCGTAGTGGAAATCACCGTTTGGCAAAATTCCAACTGGACTCATTGCCATTCCGTTGCTTCCCACCCCAATTGTGTATGTTTTAATGCTGTATTCTGCAGCCAATTCACTGGCAATTTTTGGATCAATAAAACCCGAATTGTTCACTCCGTCGGTCAATAAAACAATGACTTTTCCTTTTGCTTTGCTGTCCTTTAACCTATTTACCGAAGTTGCCAATCCCATCCCGATTGCGGTGCCGCTCTCAATTGCATTGTTATATTCTATGTCTCCAAGAGCCCTAAGAACGATATCTTTGTCACTGGTCACGGGTGTTTGCGTAAAACTTTCACCCGCATAAACCACCAAGCCAAATCGGTCTGAAGGTCGGCCTTTGATAAATTCTGAAGCCACTTCTTTAACCGCTTCCAATCGGTTGGGCCTAAAATCCCGTGCCAACATACTTGCGGAAACATCAATTGCAATTACAATATCGATTCCTTTTGTGGTTGAAGTTTCTGTTGAGACATCAACGGTTCGTGGTCTGGCCATTGCTGTAATGACCAAAGCTAAAGTCAATAATCTCAGAAGAAAGAGGAATGGATATATTTTGGATATCCAGTTTCGACCGACTTTAAATCCCTTGATGCTCGAAATTCTTAACTCGGCTTTTTGCTTTTTATATTTCCAAATGTACCACGCCAGCGCTATTGGCAGTAATAAAAACAGCCAAAAGAACTCAGGGTTTTCGAAATTTATATGCTCCCACATTACTGTCCGTCCCTTTTAAATTCTACAGAATTCACAATTCGCTGTGCAATCTCATCAGCATTTTCGTCATTGGCGTTATAGGAAACAAAAATACTTTGGAAACCATTGTTGGTTGCAAAATGTAATTTCAGATATTTCATTTTGATCTCATTTTTGGATTCCGGATCTTCAATAACGAAACTTCCACTTATTTTCAAGCCTTCAATACCTTCCATTGTGGTGAAAATTTCATCTTTGACCAAAATATTTTTTGCGCCAAGGTCTTCCAATCCTTCAGCAATATTATCCACCG
The DNA here is from genome assembly GCA_035705495.1 of Salinimicrobium sp. GTDB lineage: Bacteria > Bacteroidota > Bacteroidia > Flavobacteriales > Flavobacteriaceae > DASSWB01. Next base: position 7,327 of record DASSWB010000008.1, read on the forward strand.
TTGTTTCCAAAGTAAAGGTTACATCTTTGCTGAAAGTCATTGTTGCCAAGTTGATGTAAAGATCTTTTTCAATTTTTCCGAATGAAAAAACTTCCATCGTTCGCGCTTCGAAATTGGTCGGATTTGAGTTGTTTTTCTGCTGAAGGCTATCTTCCCTTACAAGAACTTCTGGAGTAGTAACGGTCATTGGCGGTGTTCCGTACGAACTTGTAATCCAATCACCTTCCAACAATTCCTTTGTGTTGTTGCCGAAAACGTAATCGTTGATTTTCGTGGTTCCAATGGTTGCGATCAGTACGGAAATACCGATGAGAATAACGATAATTCCTGCGGAAACCCAATAAATGATTTTCTTCTTTTTACGTTTTTGCGCTAATTTTTCCTGATATTTTTGATTCTTCAAAAGTTCCTCTTCACTCGGTTCAGGAACGGCGGTTTTTGTTTCATTAATGATTTTTTCTGCCGAAGCCCGATCGGATTTTGCGGTGATTACATCAGGTTTGGTATTCGCGAATTTGGCCAAATCGGCACGCTGAAGGATTATTTTTAATTCTGAAATAGTCTGCCTGTCGAGCAACAATTCACCCGCTTCTTTTTTCATTTCCAAAAAAGCAATTAATTCGCCCGTGGTACTTTCCAAAGCGTGATCGTAAACTTTTCCATCCAAATATTTTCTTACCACCGAAGCCAATTGGGAATAGTATTCTTTCAATTCACGGTTTTCAAGCAATGCGGAACGGTCCAGTTGCTCCAATTCCACCAAAGCTTGTTCGTAAGGTGGCAATTTTGCTTCGGCTTCTTCTTTTTTCTTTTTTCTGCGTAAGAAAGCGAAAAGACCAATTCCAATGAGGAGCAGTAAACCTAAAATCCACCAAACCCAATCTGGAAGTTTAAATGATTGCGGAATTTCCATTCTAGGTTTAATCGGATATAATTTTTGTTTGATCGTGTCAACAACCACGTCATTGACTTCGATTAAAATCGAATCTGAGAAAAAACTTTTTCCGTCGACCATTATTTTTTGCTTCGGAATCACATAATGACCGGAATCAAATTTGGTGAGCGCATATTTTTTTAAAAGCTGAAATTTGCTTTCGGTTCTCGTGGTATCGATTTTTAAAGCTTCAACAACTTCCATTGGAGAAAAACTTTCGTTTTCAGGAAAAACCACCAATTTTTCAGGTTGCGTTTCCACCAAAAGTTCATAGATAATTTGTTCCCCGATTTTAATTTGTGCCGTATCCACTTTCGCACTTACTGGCAATTCTTGTGAAAAAGCCGAAATATGAGCAAATAGAAACAAAATCATAACAAGACTGAAAGTCCCTGTAAATCCTGATTTTTTAATGTTGAAAAATGCTATTTTCATTTCTTTACGCTCTCATTTTAAAGTAGCCCAATAATTTTTGCACGTAACTTTCATCTACTCTTGAGCTCAATTTTCCAGCGCCGCTTCGGTTGAAACTGTTTTCAAAATAATCAACTCGTTCCCTGTAATATTTGGCGTAATTATTTCTGATTTTTTTAGATGAAGTATTGACCATCAACCGTTCACCGGTTTCTTCGTCCATCAAGTGCACCATTCCCAAATTCGGAATTTCTTCTTCTTTCGAATCGTAAATCCGAATCCCAGTGATGTCGTGTTTTTTTGAAGCGATTTTAAGCGTTTGCATATAATTTTCATCCATAAAATCGGAAAGAAGAAAAACAATCGCCCGTTTCTTCATTACATTCGACAAAAATTTTAGTGCTTCATCAATATTGGTTTCGTGATTTTGGGGTTCAAACTCAATGAGTTCCCGGATAATCCGCAGTACGTGCGATCTTCCTTTTTTCGGGGGAATGTAAAGTTCTATTTTGCTCGAAAATAAAATGAGTCCGATTTTATCATTGTTTTGCGTGGCAGAAAAAGCCAAGGTCGCTGCGATTTCCGTGATGATTTCTTTTTTGAATTGTTGTTGGGTTCCAAATAACTGCGATCCGGAAACATCTACCATCAACATCATCGTCAGTTCCCGTTCTTCTTCAAAAACTTTTACAAAAGGCTCGTTGTATCTGGCGGTAACATTCCAATCTATACTTCGTACGTCATCACCAAATTGATATTGACGGACCTCGCTGAATATCATTCCCCGACCTTTAAAAGTAGAATGATATTCACCCCCAAATACGTGATTGCTCAGACGTCTGGTTTTGATTTCTATTTTTCTAACTTTCTTAAGTAGTTCTTTGGTATCCATTTATTCAATTAACAATGTTCAGTAAACAATGATCAATGTCTAATTCCAATTTTCAATTTTTTCAAAATTGTTTATTGGTAATTGATAATTGCACACTGTTACGGCACTTCAATCTCGTTCACTATTTTATTGATAATATCCTCGGAAGTGACATTTTCCGCTTCAGCTTCGTAAGTAATTCCGATTCTATGTCGGAGTACATCGTGTACCACAGCGCGCACATCCTCTGGAATCACATAACCTCTTCGTTTGATAAAGGCATAACATTTTGCGGCAGTGGCGAGGTTGATACTTCCACGAGGAGAAGCTCCAAAACTGATTAATGGTTTTATTTCGGCCAACTTGTAATTTTCCGGAAAACGGGTGGCGAAAATAATATCGAGAATATATTTCTCAATTTTTTCATCCATATACACTTCACGTACTGCAGCTTGCGCACGTAATATTTGCTCCAGGCTTACAACAGGATTGATCTGTGGAAAGTCACCTTGAAGATTGGCGCGCATAATCATTTGTTCATCCCGCATCAAAGGATAATTAATCACTGTTTTGAGCATAAACCTGTCGACTTGCGCTTCGGGAAGCGGATAAGTTCCTTCTTGCTCAACCGGGTTCTGCGTTGCCATCACCAAAAAGGGCCGCTCCAGTTGAAAAGTCTGATCGCCAATGGTAACCTGTTTTTCTTGCATAGCTTCCAACAGAGCGGACTGCACTTTGGCAGGCGCCCGGTTTATTTCGTCGGCCAGTACAAAGTTGGCAAAAATGGGTCCTTTTTTTATGCTGAAATCATTTTGCTTCATATTGTAGATCATCGTTCCAACCACATCCGCAGGAAGTAAATCGGGCGTAAATTGGATTCGGCTGAAATTACCGTGGACTGCTTTTGACAACGTATTAATCGCCAATGTTTTTGCAAGTCCCGGAACTCCTTCCAAGAGAATATGACCTTGACCCAACAAACCAATTAAAAGTCGTTCGACCATATGTTTCTGACCGACAATAACCTTGTTGATCTCGGAGGTCAGCAAATCAACAAACGCACTTTCGCGTTCTATTTTCTCATTAATACTGCTAATATCGAGTGAAGTATGATTTTCAATCATAGAAAAATTGTTTTATTCTATTTGATTACGCGTCCTTAACGCAAAAAATATTCCAAAATTGTGAAAAGTTGGCTAAAAATACAAAAAGCAGCTGTAAGAAACAGCTGCTTTTTCTTTGCAATCAATAAGATTTTTTTACTCCAGAAAAATGGTTCCCAAATCTTCTGTTTCCCCAATTTCCACAACTACATCATTGACGACAGTTCCTCCAAATCCGGAGTCTGCATCAGGAGTAATTGTGATTTGGTAGGTGCCTGCAGGAATTCCGTTTAAAGAAAAAACGCCTTCCGAATTTGTATAAGCGGAAACACTCAAATTCGCATTTGTCGCCGCAACCAAAGTTTGAACATCGGTTGGATGTATTTGACCCGTGATTGTTGCGTTTGCTTCACCGACCGATAACCGGATTACAGGTTTCAAAATAAACTGCCCTGAAGCTCCTGATACAACAATAGATTCCTCTACGTCAAAATCCAAAAGGAAATCATAATTCTGATCCGCTTCCAAAGTTTCGTTCACCTGAAGCTTTAATCCGGATTGTTGCGCACTCGGCGTACTTAACGGAATGCTTACTCCGTCCATTACAACAGAATTGTCAGTTCCTAGAATCAATCTAATTTGAGAAATAGGTCCGGCAGGAATTTCACTGTCAGCCAAAAGCGCGGTGACACCACCTGTCAATTCCAAAAGGTTGTAAATATCAGCATCAACATTTCCTACACTTACCCAGCCTTCTTCTTCATCTTCAGTGGCTTCGGCTTTGATCATCACATCTTCAACATCTACATAAACAGCATCGTAATCGCCAGGTGCATCTGTCATTCGGACGGTGATATTCGCTGTTTGTTCTTCATCATTAGGCGAATTGTCATCATTATCTTCGCTACAGCTAATCACTGTAAAAGCAATAAGCAAAGTAAACAATGGTAAAAATAAAGTCTTCGTTTTTAGAAGGTTTGAAATCTTTTTCATAAGATGTTGTTATTTTGTGGTTAAGCCTTGATAACGACGTTGTATTACTCAGATTATAAGTATTGATTCGATTTAACCGAAGTTTAACAACCCTAACAAGAAATTCTTAATTTTTCTTAATCCTTCTGCCAAAGCTGAGATAATTTATTTACTTTCTTACTTTAGGGCTAAATTTTTTAGAAATGAAAACAGCTTTGATTACTGGCGCAACAAGTGGAATTGGAAAAGCCACAGCCATTGCTTTTGCAGAAAATGGTATTAATTTGATTATCTGCGGAAGGAGAAAAAATATCTTGGATGATTTGGCGGCGGAATTGAGCCGAAAGGTTTCGGTACAAAGTCTTCAATTTGATGTAAGCAACAAAGAAGAAGTTTTTTCGGCTTTGGAAAATCTACCTTCGGCATTTAAAAAAATAGATATTCTTGTTAACAATGCCGGAAATGCGCACGGACTGGATCCGATTCAGAATGGAAAAATAGAAGATTGGGAAGCGATGATTGACATGAATGTAAAAGGATTGTTGTACGTGAGCAAAGCCATTATTCCGCAGATGGTGGAAAGGAAAGAAGGTCATATTATCAATATTGGTTCTATTGCGGGCAAGGAAGTTTATCCGAACGGCAATGTATATAGCGCAAGCAAACACGCGGTTGATGCGATTAACAAAGGAATGCGCATTGATTTAAATGAATTTGGGATTCGTGTTGGTGCCATCAATCCGGGATTGGTACATACGGATTTCAGTAAAGTCAGATTTAAAGGTGATACAGAACGAGCAGAGAGTGTTTATAGGGATTTTGATCCTTTGCAACCCGAAGATATTGCGGAAATAATTTTATTTATGGTGACGCGCCCGGCGCATGTAAATATTGCCGATCTTCTGGTTTTACCGACCGCACAGGCAAATTCTACGATTGTACATAAAAATCAGTAGTTTTTCAATTTAGAAAATTAACGATCAGGTTGCATCAATGATAAACAAACGACTTTTAATAAAAAATCTGCTCGCCCATAACAGCGAGAACAGTTTTTATGATAAAAAAAGAGTCATTGATATCAATGGAAAAATAGGAAAGGCCAAATTTCTGAAACACGTCTGTGCGCTGGCAAATTCAAATCCGCAAAACAACTCCTATATTGTTATTGGTGTTGAAGATGAGGATAACAGCATTACCGGAATCGATTTTTTTGATGATAGTAAAATTCAGAATTTGGTAAATGCTTACATAGAAAATCCACCGCGGGTGATTTATGAGAACATCCCGTTTCCACATCTTCCCGAAAATTTGGTTGTCGGACTCATAACCATCAGACCTAATGGAGTGCAAATTTGTG
>DASSWB010000009.1:0-2273 GCA_035705495.1 Salinimicrobium sp.
GACTGCGGAATAATACCAAGGTTAATTTGAAAGCTTCACGCGTTCAATTGCTTCAGGAAATTGTGAATCCCGTGCAAAAGCGACTGAATCTTTACAAATTAAAAATTTCCCTTGCGAGTAGTCAAGATGATTTGGCAAAGAGTCAAATTTCTATACCAGGACTTCAGCAGGAGATTGTTGAAAAAGTCAAAGACTATCTATACGAGGCTACGATAAACGAAAAGTTTTCTTTGAAACCGCATAAACTCTTGCTGGTAAGAACACTGTTTTGGAGCATTGTTCCTTTGACGGTAATTCTTCTTATGGTTTTGAATTTTGTTGATTTTCCATTTTCATCCATATTCATTGGAGTTCCGGGAATTTTATTTATTGTTTTCGTCGGAATCTATCAGTTTTTTGCTTTTAAAAAAATTGCGCTTTCCGTTTCAGAAGATTTTCTGATTTTACATTCGGGGCTTTGGAACCGAAAAAAACGCTTTGTGGAAATGTATAAACTTCAATCCGTTTCACTTGAAAATCCTTTGTGGTACAAACGTCGAAAGTTGGTGAATATCACATTCCATTCCGCAGGTGGAGACATTAATTTCCCTCTAATTTCGAAAACACAGGCAATTCCGCTGGTCAATTTTTTAATTTATAAAATCGAAAGTACCGAAAAGTCGTGGATGTAAAATATTGCCGAGACAGGAATAAGTTCGCAATTACAAAACGTGTCATAATCGAGCGGAATCTATAATTCTCGAGTCCGCTCTATTTGACAGTACTATCTTAGCGCAGGTAACCTTTCGGGATTGGCTTCGTGCATAATCGCATAAACTTTTTCATAAACATCTTCTACCGAAGGTTTTGAGAAATAGTCGCCATCAGTTCCGTACGCCGGACGGTGATTTTTGGCTGCTAATGTCTGCGGTTTGCTATCCAAATAAACCCAAGCATTTTGTTCCTCAAGTATTTTTTGAAGAATATATGCCGAAGCACCACCGGGAACGTCCTCGTCAATGACCAAAAGTCTGTTTGTTTTCTGAACGCTCTTCACGATATCATGATTCAAATCGAACGGTAATAAAGATTGCACATCAATAACCTCAGCATTGATACCAACTTCCAAAAGTTCTTTTGCAGCTTGTTCAACAATCCTTAAAGTCGAACCGTAAGAAACCAAAGTAATGTCTGTTCCTTCTTTGACTGTTTCCACAACACCAATCGGAGTTCTGAATTCTCCAATATTATTCGGTAATTTTTCTTTTAACCTGTAACCGTTCAAACATTCAATAATTACGGCCGGGTCATCACTTTCCAAAAGTGTGTTATAGAAACCTGCCGCTTTTGTCATATTTCTGGGAACCAAAATATGTATTCCTCTTATCAAATGCAGTAAACCACCCATTTGCGAACCACTATGCCATATTCCTTCCAAACGGTGTCCTCGAGTTCTTACAATTAAAGGAGCTTTTTGTCTTCCTGCCGTTCTGTATTGCAACGTAGCCAGATCATCACTCATTATTTGAAGTGCGTAAAGAATGTAATCCAAATATTGGATTTCGGCAATCGGTCTTAATCCGCGCATTGCCATTCCGATTCCTTGTCCTAAAATTGTAGCTTCCCGAATTCCAACATCTGCAACTCGTAAAGCTCCGTATTTTTCTTGTAACCCTTCCAATCCTTGGTTTACATCTCCAATTTCTCCACTATCCTCACCAAAAATCAAAGTTTCTGGTCGGTTGCCAAAAATTTGATCAAAGTTTTCACGTAAAACGAGTCGGCCGTCTACTTCTTCTGCATCCTCATTATATGTTGGCTCAACGGCTTCAATGTTCAAAGCACTATATTTCGACTGGCTGTATAAATGGCTGCTGTAAAACGGCTGTACGTTTTCAATAAATGTATTGATCCAGTTTCTAAGTTCGTTTTTCAAAGAACTGTCATCATTCAGAATATATCTCAAAACTTTTCTGGCAGTGACCAACAAATCTTTGCGTAATGGATCTTTTATTTCTGAAAGTTCCTTGGTAAGATTTAGAATAAATGTTTTGTTGCTGCTTTTATCTGCAATCTTGTTCAGCACTTGAAGTAATTCTTGCTGTGCATTTTTCGTCGGATTCACATAAGCAGTCCAAGCGGCTTTTTTGGCTTCAAGAACTTGCTTCTTGATGCTTTTTTCCATCTCCTGAAGGTTTTCTTCAGTTTCGAAATTATTCTCCAAAATCCATTCCCTGAATTTCACATTACAATCGTAATCCCTTTCCCACTGTAATCTTTCCTCATTTTTATAA
>DASSWB010000010.1:0-20548 GCA_035705495.1 Salinimicrobium sp.
ATAAATCGGGAGCAGTATTTCAGTAGTCAGAAATTCCTCCTTTGTCGGAAGGACATCAATCTTTATTTGAACTGTCATTCTGGACATAGCGATAACGAAGTGAAGAATCTGTAAATCGGAAGCAGTATTTCAGTATTCAGAAATTCCTCCTTTGTCGGAATGACACCAATCCTTATTTGAGTTGTCATTCTGGACGTAGCGATAGCGGAGTGAAGAATCCATAAATAGGGAGCAGTATTTCTGTCGTCAGAGATTCCTCCTTTGTCGGAATGACATCAATCCTTATTTGAATTAATTTTCAAAGATTAAAAAATCCTCAAATCGACTTCATAACCTTCGTGGTTGCGGATATTGAAAACCATTCCGTCTTCAAAAATCAAATATTGGCCTTTGATTCCTTTTAAAACACCTTCATAAAACGGATTTTTAATCAATCCCAAACTTTTACATTTCAACGGATACTGAAGCACAGGAAAATTGATACTCGTTTTTTCCGCAGATGAAAGAAAATAATTGCGCGCTTCCTCGGGAATAAATTCTTTTAAAAAATCCCTTTTCTCCAACAAATCAACCTCTTTGCAATGGTTCAACACCATGTTTTTCCAATTCGTTTTATCGGAAACATGATTTTTCAAAGCAACTTCCGCGATCCCTGCTAAGTATCGATTTGGCGTTTCTAAAATTTCAATGGCTTCGTGCGCGCCTTGGTCAATCCAGCGTGTGAGTTTGTTTGATTTTCTGGTTACGCCAACTTTCACATCGCCAGAATTTGCCAAATAAACAATATGCGGTTGCAGTTGCATTTTTTTTTCGGTTTCCAAATCCCGGTCTTCTTCACCTAAATGCGCCCTGCTCAATTCGGGTCGTATAATCCATTCTCCCGTCATCGCACTCGTCGAAAAACAATTATAACAAAATCCGTCGCGAAAAACCTTTTTCTGCATTCCGCAATTAATACAGCTGAATTTCAGGAAATTAATGCTGATTTTTTTATCCAGAATCTGATTTACATTTAAAAAATCATTCTCAAAAATGAGGTAATACTGAACGGTAGTATCATATTCTGTTTGCATTTTTTTCAAAACGCCTTGATAATTCTTCATTTTTTTATTTGGAATAAAATTTTTTCAGATTCAATTTAAATTCTATTTTTAGCTTTCGAAGGATTAGATCCCTAGCCCATTTCAGGAGACGAACAAAGATAACAAAAAATGCCGATTCCATTAGCCAATTCAATCGCGTCCTGGTTTCTCAAAAAGAGAATTCACCAGATGGAACTATTCATTAAATATCCCAATGAAGTTCAGTTTGAAGTCCTAAAAAACCTTTTGGATAAAGCAAAAAATACGGAATACGGAAAAAAATTCGACTTCGGAAGTATTAGCAATTACCAAACATTCGCAAATCGCATTCCCATACTTTCTTATGAAGATTACGAACCTTTAATTGACAGGTGCCGAAATGGCGAAGTAAATGTTATTTGGCCCACACCCATTCGGTGGTTTGCAAAATCCAGCGGAACCACGAATGCGAAAAGCAAGTTCATTCCGGTAAGCGAAGATTCACTGGAAGATTGCCATTATGCGGCCAGTAAGGATTTACTTTGTATCTACCTCAACAACAATCCGGATTCAATGCTTTTTACAGGAAAGAGCCTGAGGCTTGGGGGCAGCAAACAATTGAGTAAACAAAATGGAACCGCATTTGGGGATTTATCAGCAATATTGATAGACAATATGCCATTTTGGGCAGAGTTTAGCAGCACACCAAGTAGTGAAGTTTCGCTGATGAGTGATTGGGAAACGAAAATGGACGCAATTGTAAACGAGACCATCAAAGCAAATGTAACCAGTCTGGCGGGCGTGCCTTCGTGGATGCTCGTGCTTCTGAACAATGTTCTGGAAAAAACGGGAAAAGAAAATATATTGCAAATCTGGCCGAATTTGGAGGTTTATTTTCACGGAGGTGTGAGTTTTGCTCCTTATGTGAATCAATATCGAAACATACTTCCCAGCAATTCGTTTCAGTTTTATGAAATTTATAATGCTTCGGAAGGTTTTTTTGCCATTCAGGACCAAAACAATTCCGACGAATTATTGTTGATGCTGGATTACGGCATTTTTTACGAATTTATTCCGATGGATGTTTATGGAAGCCTTGAAGAAACCGTTGTTCCGCTGGAAGCTGTAGAACTCAATAAAAATTATGCCATTGTTATTACCACCAACGCCGGATTGTTCAGGTATAAAATTGGCGATACGGTAAAATTCGTTTCTTTAAATCCGTATAAAATTAAAGTCACGGGAAGAACCAAACACCACATCAACGTTTTTGGGGAAGAACTGATCATTGAAAACACCGAGGAAGCACTTCAAAAAACGGCTATTCTGACGAATTGTGAGATTGTGGATTATACCGCAGCTCCAATTTTTATGGACGGAAAAGAAAAAGGTGCCCACGAATGGATTATCGAATTCAAAAAACCTCCCACAGATTTTGATCTATTCATCACGACTTTGGATGAAAGTTTACAAAACCTCAACAGTGATTATGAAGCTAAACGCTATCTCAACATGACTCTGAACCTTCCGAAGATTCATCAGGCGCGACCACATCTTTTTTACGATTGGTTAAAGAAAAACAATAAGCTTGGAGGGCAACATAAAATTCCTCGATTATCCAATAAAAGAGATTATCTCGAAGAACTGCTTCAAATGAATTAATCTCATTATTTCTTAATTTCATTTAAAATGTCCTACAAAAACATGTTGTTTGTCGTTGGTAATTATCATTTCCTCTAAAACTTGTACGAAAATTTTACGGGAATCCTATTATTGTCTTAATTAGCGCAATTTCTGAAGCAAAATTGACAATAATGAAGCTAATTAACCTCATATTATTTTGCAGTGCACCGATGCTTTGTTACGCTCAAGAAAAACCTATTGCCTCTTCATTAACGGCATCAAATCCTTTTAATTCCCGGTCGTTTATTGAAACCGCTACTTCCACTTCTTCTACATCAGAATTGGTTGAAGAAATAGGCACCAACGGTTATTCATTCGAAATTTATGACGCAGGTATCAATACCGAGTACTCCGAATATGGAAGTACTTTTTTCATGAATAAATTCATCATGTTTTCGTCGCGAAAATTGGGTGCTTTTGGAAGCGGGAAAAATGACGGAACCGATGAGTTCACCACCACCCTGTTTTGTACCGATATGGACAAAAACGGTAATTTGGACCGACCATTACTTTTCTCTCATTATATAAACAATAAAGACAATCAAGCTTCAGTTGCATTTACTCCAGATGAAAAGAAGGTGTATTTTACCGAAAGTTCACGGGAAAACCATGAAGTATATCATTTGTATTCCATGGAAATGAATCCGACGCGATTGGGCGAATGGATCAACAAGAAAAAAATAAACTTTACAACTTCAGAATATTCCATTGAAAACCCGCATGTTACTGCAGACGGCAAAACACTTTATTTTGCTTCCAACATGCCTGGAACCATGGGTGGTTTTGATATTTTTTCCGCGGAAATCAACGCAGATGGCACTTTGGAAAAACCGAAACCAGTAGCAGGGGAAATCAATACCCAATTTGACGAAAAGTATCCGTTTACTTCAAAAAGTGGTAAACATCTCTATTTTTCTTCCACTGGTCATAGATCCTTGGGAGGATATGATGTTTTTGTAAGTCGAATTGTAAAAGGAACACATGTAAATCCAAGGAATCTTGGTACTTCTTTAAATAGCAGACAAGATGATATAAGTTTCATTCCTGCTTCAAAAACAAAAGGGTATTTAACTTCAAACCGAAATGAAGGTGAAGGTGGTTTCGATATTTACAAAACAACTCTCCACTTAATCGCGCAAACGTTATCGGGAAAGGTTTTGGATATCAATTCAGAAACACCGCTTCAAAATAGTTTGGTGAAATTATACGATCAAGAAGGCATTGAAGTGGGAACTTTCACCACCGACGAAAAAGGAAGTTTCAAATTTGGTGTAGAACCATACGAAATCTACACATTGGAAGCTATAAGAGAAGGTTTTGAACCGCAAAAAATCTCTGTTGACATCTACAACGGAAATCAGGCGAAATTCCAGAGAAATATTCTTCTGGCACCGACGAAGGCCAAAATTGTAGAAAAAGAAGACAAAACGGTTATTGAAGTTGAAAACGTCTATTTCAATTTTGACAAAGATGTGATTAAACCTGAATCCTTGTCAACGTTGAATAAAGTGGCGGATCTTCTGAAGGAATTCCCAGAAATCAAACTTGCCATTGGTGCCCATACCGATGCCCAAGGTAGTGCAAGCTATAACCTGAAATTATCTGAAAGAAGAGCGGCTTCAACAATGAAATATTTGATTTCTCAAGGAATTGATGCAAGCAGATTAACTTCAAAAGGATATGGTGAAACACAGCCAGAAGTAAATTGTGAAACTTGCTCAGAGGAAGATCACCAGAAAAACAGAAGAATAGAATTCGTGATTGTAAATCCGCAAGAATAAATTAAAATACACTAACCAAACCTAAAAAAAAGGCTGTCCGAAAAGACAGCCTTTTTTGATTTTTCAATAAATGAAAAATGATTCGATTATTTAAGTTGACTCGCGACTTTGTCAATGGCCACAATGGTTTCATCCAAATCAGAATAAGTAAGTGCATCGGTTATGAACCAAGTTTCAAAAGCACTGGGTGCAATATAAATACCTTCCTTCAGCAATCCGTGAAAGAATTTTTTAAACGTTTCGTTGTTTCCAAGTGCGGCCGATTCAAAATCAACAACTTCGGTTTCAGAAAAATGAACAGAAATCATCGATCCCAATCTGTTGATTGTATAAACAATTTGATGCTTGTCCAAAGCTGCCGCCATTCCGCGGTGCAAATAGGCAGTTTTCTCTTCCAAACTCTGATATAGATCTTTTCGGCTATTGATTTCCTTCAACATGGTCAAGCCCGCAGCCATTGCCAACGGATTACCACTTAAAGTTCCAGCTTGATACACGGGTCCTATTGGCGCAAGAAAATCCATTATTTCCCTACGGGCCGCGAACGCACCAACGGGCAAACCGCCACCAATAATTTTTCCAAAAGTCACGATATCAGCATTTACCTGAGTTCGTTCTTGAGCCCCGCCTTTTGCCAATCTGAAGCCTGTCATCACTTCATCAAAAATCAGAAGACAATTATAATGATCGCATAAAGATCTTAGTCCTTCCAAAAACCCTTCCTTCGGTGGAATACAGCCCATATTTCCAGCTATTGGCTCAATAATAATACAGGCAACTTCATTTTGATTCGCTTTCAATAAAGTTTCCACACTTTCCAAATCATTATAAGTCGCAAGCAAAGTATCTTTTGCAGTTCCAACGGTCACGCCGGGACTATTCGGACTCCCGAACGTAACCGCTCCACTACCCGCTTGGATTAGAAAAGAATCACTATGACCGTGGTAACAACCAGCGAATTTTATAATTTTTTCCTTTTTGGAAAATCCGCGCGCCAAACGTACAGCGCTCATACAAGCTTCGGTACCGGAATTTACAAATCTAATCTTATCAATATTCGGAACCATGGAAACAGCAAGTTCTGCGATTTCCGTTTCAATATCCGTCGGGGTTCCAAAGGAAGTTCCCAATTTTACCTTTTCAACGACCGCATTGATAACGGGTTTGTAGGCATGACCGAGAATCATGGGTCCCCAAGAATTGATATAATCTATGTATTTGTTTCCATCTTCATCAAATAAATAGGCATTTTTAGCACTCTTAATAAAAATAGGCTCTCCCCCAACAGCATTGAACGCACGAACGGGCGAATTGACTCCGCCTGGAATTACTTTTTGAGCAGCCGAAAATAATTCGCTGCTTCTTTTATATAATGACATAAATTAATTTTTTGGATTTTCAATAAAAAGCAGCTGACCAATCGCAATATCGTTACTGCGAAGGTTATTCTGCCGTTTCAATTCGTCGACCGTAATGCCGTATTTTTTGGAAATAGAATAAAGTGTATCTCCTTTTTCAACCATATATTGATCTTGTGTAACCTGGATTGCGGCAATTTCATCTTTTGAAAAATTCACTTTTTCCCCCAGAACTTCTGCATCATATTGGTACAATTGGTAACGTTGAATAAGGCTGATCAATTTATCCGGATATTTTCTATCTGTTGCATAACCTGCGGCACGCAAACCTTTTGCCCAAGCTTCGTAATCGTCTTTTTTAAGTTTGAAAAGATCGGCATATCGCGAGCGACCCGTCAAAAAAAGAGAGTGATCTCTGTAAGATTCGGACGGATTATCATATTTTCTGAAACATTCTTGTAATTCATCATCGTCATGGCGAACGCTGGGTCCAGTCCAATTATGACATTTAATTCCGAAGTGGTTGTTGGCACGAACGGAAAGCGAACCTTTTCCGGCTCCAGATTCCAAAATCCCTTGCGCGAGCGTAATGCTTGCAGGAATTCCATGTTCAATCATTTCCTTTTTGGCGATTTCGGCATACATATCAACGTATTCTGAAATGGCATCTTTATAAGTTTTCTTTGGCAAGTTTTCCTCCACTTTTTCCAGTGGTTGTTTTACTTCTTCCTTCTTTACGATCACCTCTCGCGGTTGATCTTTTTTCGTGGTAACCACTTTTCTTTTGGTCCCACAAGAAACCGCAAAAAACAAAATGAAAAGTAAAAGTAACTGATGTCTGGCGCGCATAGAAATACTTGTTTTTATATGTTTATCCTATAATTTATTCGTTTCAAAAAAAATCTTTTTCCTAAACAATCAATCCCATCTTTTTAGATTTCAAAAAATTGTTCATTCCCGAAATACCTTGTAAACCTCCCGTATGAATGGCTAAAATACAAGTATTTTTCGAAAATTCTCCCCGCTCTATCATATCATAAATCCCAAAAATCATTTTTGCCGTATAAACGGGATCTAGTTGAATATTATTTTTCTGTTTAAAAAAATTCATGAATTCCACCAATTCCGAATTGATTTTTGCATAACCTCCAAAATGATAATCATGTACAAGTTCCCAATTCCTTTTTGTTGTCAACTTTTCTATTTCTGAAGTTAAAAAATCTCCTTTTAAAGCTGGAAAACCAATAATTTTTTGATTTGAAAAAGAAGCATTTATAATGCCCGAAATGGTACCGCCGGTTCCCACGGGACAGCAAACAAAGTTGAATTTTTCATCTTCTTCGGTCAATATTTCCTCGGAACCTTTTATGGCAAGTTTGTTTGTACCTCCTTCAGGCAATAAATAGAAATCACCGTACTTTTTGCGTATTGAAGAAATGAACCCGTCCGATTCCTTTTGTCTGTATGCCTCCCTCGAAATAAATTCGAATTCCATTCCGCAGGACTTCGCATATTTTAATGTCGGATTTTTTTCAAAAGTCGAATTCAAATCTGCTGCAAGTTCTTCTCCCCGAATCACGCCAATCGTTTTGAATCCGAACATGTTACCAGCCGCTGCTGTAGCTGAAATATGATTTGAAAAAGCACCTCCAAACGTAAGCAAGGTCTTGAATCCCAACTTTTCTGCTTCCTTTAAATTGTACTTAAGTTTGCGGAATTTATTCCCTGATATTTCCGGATGAATTAAATCTTCTCGCTTCAACCACAACTCGACGTTTCTTTTTTCATTTTTAAAAATGAATTGATTTTGCGGTTGAATAGGGTTTGAAAAATCCATAGGTGCAAATATCGGAAAAATTGAAATGTCTTTTGGCAGAAATAACAAGGGAGCATGCTCCCTTGTATAAGGTGAAATACAACTTTCGCGCCTCACAATATCAAATCAAATGTCATTCCGACGAAGGAGGAATCTCTGGCTATTGGAATTTGGAATTTGAAAATTTGAAGATGGGTTTCAACGAAAATTCATGGACTCTTCACTCCGCTATCGCTGCCTTCTGAAGAACAATTCGAATGCCGATTGAAATGTCATTCCGACGAAGGAGGAATCTCTGGCGTAGTGAAATCCGCTCCACATTCATAGATTCTTCACTCCGCTATCGCTGCGTTCTGAATGACAATGCACAAATGTCGATCAAAATGTCATTCCGACGAAAGAGGAATCTCTGGCGTAGTGAAATCCTGCTCCACATTCATAGACTCTTCACTCCGCTATCGCTGCCTTCTGAAGAACAATTCGAATGCCGATTGAAATATCATTCCGACGAAGGAGGAATCTCTGGCTATTGGAATTTGGAGTTTTGGAATTTTAACCACGCTTGGACTCTAAACGATGAATTTGCACCCATAAATGACAGAAATATCCTATTTTCATTTCAATTCAATCAAAAACCTCTTCATAATCAGAAAATTGCATCTTTTTTAATCCTTCAAAAACACTTTTTATCGTTTAAAACCCCGAATTCAGATGATTTTTTCTTCTAGAAGACGCTCTAAATGTATTTCAACGAGGAAATTCGACACGTTAACGAAAGTTAAATTTTAACAGAATCTTATTATATAGCTTTGTGCAACTTTCTAATTCAGAAGCTTATGAAAAAGAATATTTTTCTTGCTTATATCGCCCTTTCCAGTTTTACAATTGCTCAAGCACAAATAGGAATCGGGACCACCAATCCCAAATCAGAAACCTTATTGGATATTG
Source organism: Salinimicrobium sp. (assembly GCA_035705495.1). Classification (GTDB taxonomy): domain Bacteria; phylum Bacteroidota; class Bacteroidia; order Flavobacteriales; family Flavobacteriaceae; genus DASSWB01. The sequence goes on from DASSWB010000010.1 coordinate 8,648, forward strand.
AAAGTGAGGATGGAGAAAAGGGAGTGTTGATCCCACGCGTTAATCTCCAAGATTTGAATACTTTGGATCCCATTACATCTTCTACCGGAACTGCCGCGGAAAGTCTATTGGTTTACAACCGAAATACAACCACCGGTCCTGGTTTTTTTTACTGGAACGGAACTGACCAATGGGTTCCCGTTGGCGACTCCAAAATGACTGGGGACATTAAACACAGTTTTATAAATTCTGACCATAAGGGTTGGTATCTCTTGGATGGTCGTTCCATAAATTCATTACCCGTAAATGCAAAAAACGCAGCGATTGCTTTAGGATTCTTAACCAATTTACCAGATGCAACAGATCGGTTTTTAAAGGGAAAAAGCGGTTCGGAAACATCGGGTGAGCAAAAAGGAAGCAATAGCATCACTTTGACCCAGAATAATCTACCCAACTTTAACATGACGGCGACTACAACAACCCAAGTAGGACACGACCATGATTTCACGGATTTTGGAGCGGTTGTCAATATTGAGGAAAATGTACTGGAAACTAATGAATCCAATGGCAACTCCTTTCCCGTAGCCGAATGGAATGACAATGGTGTTTCAAGTAATACAGAAACCGCGGGCGAACACAATCATTCTGTTACGGTAAATTCCGGCGGCAACGGCACTCCAATTAATGCAACCCCTGCAAGTATTGTTACCAATATATTTATCTATTTGGGATAACTTTTGTACTTCGTTCCTCCTCTGTATCTGCTCGAAAAAGGTAAAGTTTAAAAATTTTCAATTACTTGTTTCCTGATTTTCTATTTCGTAAAAATCCACGTATTTCAAAGTGGGTGATTTTCAAACAACTGTATTTTTCTTCATTTTTTAATGCACGTTTTTGGTCTGAATTCAGTGCTCGGCGAAAAATTCTGCATTTTAACGAGAATTAACGTTCGACATCGAAAAATTTAGTCTTCGTTAAGATTTATAATTAGTTTGTAACGTGTTTACAATCAATATTATGAATTTATTAACACTTATTTTCCTTTTGAAGGATCTTGGAAAATTTTTTCGTAATACAACGAATATGTTCGTAGTTGGTCGAAAAAGTTCTTAAGGTTCTTTTAAGAGTAGGTAGTTTCGCTAATACATTTAAAATCAAATACTCATGAAGAAAAATTCCTCTCCAATAATTTATTTATTTGTTTTAATTTGTTTCTGCGGTTTTAATGCACAGGCACAAGTAGGAATAGGTACTACAACCATTTCCGATGGCGCCATATTGGATATCACAAGTACAGACAAAGGACTTTTAATTCCACGGGTGAATATCACAGATTTGGCCACCTCTGCACCGATTACAACACCAACCGAAGGTTTAATGGTTTATAATACAAACTCTACAACAGGTCCCGGTTTTTTCTATTGGGATGGTACAGCATGGGTACCAGTTGGTGGTTCGTCTGGAAACGATCACGATTGGTATGAAATCGGGAGTTCCCCAACTGCCGTAGCCGACGATATTACAGATAATATTTACACACAGGGCGCTGTAACAATTGGTGATGATGCATCTGATGGTAGTGCTTCATTAGAACTAGCAGATACCGATAAAGGATTTCTGCCAAATAGGGTCGCATTAACAGCTACAAACAGTTCGGGACCAATAACAGCACCTGCCACAGGTCTTTTGGTTTACAATACTGCTACCGCAAGCTCAGGAGATACAGCTGTGTTTCCCGGTTACTATTATTGGAACGGCAGCGAATGGATGGGTATTGGTTTTACAGAAAATAGAGTGAAAAGTGTATCTCTAGCAGCGGATATTATTTTGGCTAGTTCCACATTCTCCGATATCGCAGGAACCACCCTAACCTTCGTCGCCAAAAAAACTTCAGTGTTAGTGGATTTCTCAGCTTCTGGATTTTCCGATCCCGGATCCTTGGGATATGTACTTTTCAGAATAAAAAATGCTGGAACGGGCACCATTATTGGAGGAACCAATACTGTTATGCAGAGTGCCAAATTTGTAGATCCACCAGGCAATAATAATGAGGAGAACTATAGCATAACGTCATGGAGTGTTTCTTTTTCTAAACTCTTAACGGGTCTGACAATTGGTAACACCTACAATTTGATTGTAGAAGGGAAAACTGTTGCTTCCTACGGTTTAGATGGTGCATATATTCTTCCTGTAACGGATCCGGATTTGACCAGTCATTTAACGCTTTCCGTAATACAATAAAACACTGCGATCATAGCTTAATTCGTATGTTATGTCTGGAGAAATCGGAATAAAAAATTTAATTACAGCAAGCCTTTTCCCTCAGAAAGGCTTTTTTTTTAATCTTCTCACCTACAAACGTTTAATTTTTAAGCCTTCATTTCCTCTGTTTTTTAGTCATTTCACCCTGTTTTTTGAAAACTAAAAAAGAAAAACCTTTCAGCGAAAATGCGCTTGAACTCAAATTAGCGCGCGGTATCGAAAAAACAGGAAGGAGAACGATTTGTGTTTTTGAACTAATTTCAATGTTTTACATTCGCGCCTTGGAATTTTAAAAAGGCGTTATGAGCAAAGGAAAATTAGGATTGTTATTTATTGTTATTGCTATTTTAAGTGTTGTGAATTTTAAAATCAGTGCCCAAGTTGGGATTGGCACTTCCAGTCCAAATCCAGAAACTTCCTTGCATATAGAAAGCAACAATACGGGAATTTTAATCCCAAAAATGTTAATAAATGATATTCATTTATTAACTCCAATCACAACCACAACAGCCGAAGAAGGTTTGCTTGTTTATAATACGAGTCCAGTTACGGGACCGGGTTTCTTTTACTGGAATGGAACAGATGAGTGGGTGGCAGTTGGATCTTCAGGTTATTCGGTTCAGTTTGAACAGAGTTCTGCGCTGGAGGCAAGTTCAACCTTGGGTACTTTCAATGATCTCCCGGGATTAAACCAAACAATTACAGCGCCAGCTACTGGAACCTACCAAATTATTGTTACTGCGTATTACGCAGCAGAAGCATTAAATGATGATTCCGTTTCACTTGGTGCAGGGGAAGCGGTAATCAGTTTAACAAAAAATGGAACCGTTCTTTCCAAAAAAATTCTTGTCTCCCATTCCTTTTCATCTGGCACTACAGATTTCTATGAACACGGAACCAGTACAACCATTATCGTTAATACAGAACTTATAGCCGGTACTTCCTATACTTTTAAAGTCAGGGGAACAGAAATCAACCGACATTACGTTCCGCCAGGGTGGTTTGGTCCTGATACTGAATATTATAACAATATCAATAATTACAATGATGCTCAAAGAGCAACAATGACAATTACGTTTGTTGATTAATGCCGTCTTTGCGAGTTTTCCATTTTCGGAAAACGTGGCTTCAAATAATTCAGAATTATGAATTCTGAATTATGAATTATGAATTTAAAAAAATTCCAATCACAATGACCGTCCAATACCGTCATTGCGAGTTTTCCATTTCGAAAAACGTGGCAATCTGTTTGTACCTTGTTCCCAGTTCAATTCATCAGATTGCCGCAGTCGTGCCTCCTTCGCAATGACGGTTGTAACGCGTCATTGCGAGTTTTCCATTTTCGGAAAACGTGGCAATCTGTTGCTACATTGTTCTGAGGTTGATTCCTGAGATTGCCTCGCTCCATTCTTCCGCTCACAAAGACGTTCTTATGGTGGGATTGCCTTGAATAATGCAGAATTTTGAATTAATAAATTCAACTTTTTAAAAATCCCCAGGGTTTCCTTTTCTTCAAATAAGAAAGATCTTCTTCATACTTGTAAGCCTCCTTTTCAAAACGGATACTCCGATAGGCCTTTTTGAAATTTTTATGTTTTATAAAATAGAAGCAAAATTCGACGAAGTACCAAACAAAAAAGAAAATCAACAGCGTTTCCATTTGTTGTTGAAGATGGATTTTTTCGTGGTTGATCAAAACCTTGTTTGTGGTCAATCTTTTTGTTTTCAGAAAAATAAATGGAAATACCGCCAGCGCTACAAATCTGGAAGGAAACACATATTTGGCGACTATGAGAATCATTTTTTAAAGTTAAAAAAAACATCGGCTCCTTATGCCTGTTTTCCAATTTAAAAAATAATCTACCTTTATTGATATTAACACTTCATCGATTATTTTAACCTTTTATCGGACATTTTTAATATATTTAACAGTTTTTTAACTATCAGCTGTACGTGATTTCCTAATTTTGAGACACCCAATCTGCCATATATGAAACCACAATTACTTTGTTTTTGCGTTTCGATTTTTTGTTTTTTTAGCTCAACTGCCCAAGTGGGTATTAACACCACGACTCCAAACGCGCAACTCGACATTGTCTCTTCAGATCAAGGAGTTTTAATTCCGCGTGTTGAACTCGTTGCCATTAACCAAGCCGATCCAGTGACTACACCTTCTGGCGGACTTCCAGAAAATTCAACACTGATTTACAACACCGCGACCGTAAGCGGAACCAATGGTGTTTCACCGGGATTTTATTTCTGGAAAACCGACAAATGGATTCCGATTGCTGGGGAACAAAGCAAGGATTGGACTTCTACAGGAAATTTGGGGACAGATCCTTCAGAAAATTTCATTGGAACCAAAGACAATACAGCCGTTTCCATTAGAACGAATGATTTGGAACGCTTAAGAATTTCAACCAACAATCAAATACTGGCAATGAACGGCGGCAATCAAGCTGCTCCTTTCTTTTCATGGTTCAGCGATCAAAATACGGGTATTTGGCGACATTCGGAAGATGTTTTATCACTCGGAAGCAATTCCACAGAAAGTATCACCATCAATAACGCAAACAATTCAAATCGGAAAGTCATCGTGAACACGAATCAAACCACAATGGATTTTCAGGTAAAAACCAGTGGAAATGCAAACACGCTGAATGTGGATGGAACGAGTAACAATGTAGGGATCAAAACTGCTTCACCTCAACAATCCCTGCACGTTGCGGGAGGAAATTCAACGATTCGTGTAGAAGGTTTAAACCACGATAACAACAACTTGAACAATGCAGTTGACCCTTCACCCGTTTATGTGAATGCAGAAGGTGATTTGGCATTACAACCTCCCTTGGTTCAAACTTACATGGCCGTGAACGAACTGGATTTTTTAGATGCCACTACAATGTCTTCGTGGAGTGGCAACGGTGATACCGATGTAATTTACACCACCCAAATAACGCTCACGCAAGAATCTTTGGTACATATCAATTATCAATTCAGCGTCAGTATTTCGAGATACAATGGCGATGCATTGACCGATGGTGCTTCAAGATTGTTCCGTTCCGGCGTACTTATTAATGGTGGCAGTTTTCACTTGGGATATGACACGGGAACCTATACAAACAATCCCGATTCAGATGGTGGTGGCACCTTCGCTTCTGGATTTTATTACCTCAGCGGAAACGGATACGCACAATTGCCCGCAGGAACGCACACAATTAGCCTTGATGTGATGGGATTTGGCGGTAGTTTCGATTTCGAAATGGTTTTTGGGGAAACAAACCAAGACCTGTTTCAGGTTGTCGTCCACCGCTAATTTCCTGACTCATCTCATTTCTGAAGGAGGGAAATTAAACGTCTTCACCCAATATTTTTCCGATCTAAAAAAGTCGCTGTTTCCGAGAAGGATTTAGACGACGCTTTTCGTATTTTTGCTGACATGAGTTTTTACAACAAAAGAATTCCGCTGGAAGATGGTGATTTCTACATCACTCCGGAAGGTTATCGCTGTTTCACGGAACAATACCTTCTAAAAAGAGGCTATTGTTGTGAAAGTGGTTGCCGTCATTGTCCCTACGGATTTAACAAGAACTCCCCTACTTTACCGAAAACAAAGAATAAAGACTAATTTTTTCAAACTCAAAAAAATGACTTTTAAAGAGCAAATTTTACAAGGAATTCCACGAGAACTACCTCCTGCAAAAAAATATGATCCCGAAGTAAACCACGCACCAAAACGGAAAGACATTTTATCTGCGGAGGAGAAAAAATTAGCCTTGCAAAATGCACTGAGATATTTTGAACCTCAACATCATCAAAAACTCGCGCCTGAATTTATGCAGGAATTGAAGGATTACGGCCGAATTTATATGTACCGGTTCATGCCCGATTATGTAATGCATGCGAGATCCATAGAAGATTATCCCGGAAATTGTGAGCAGGCCAAAGCGATCATGCTCATGATACAGAACAACTTGGATCCAAAAGTAGCCCAGCATCCGCAGGAATTAATCACTTATGGAGGTAACGGAGCGGTTTTTCAGAATTGGGCACAGTACCTTTTAACAATGAAATATTTGGCCCAGATGACAGATCAGCAAACATTGGTGATGTATTCCGGCCACCCAATGGGATTGTTTCCTTCTCATAAAGACGCGCCAAGAGTTGTTGTCACCAATGGAATGATGATCCCGAATTATTCAAAACCCGACGACTGGGAGAAATTCAATGCGCTTGGTGTTACGCAGTACGGGCAAATGACCGCCGGAAGCTATATGTATATCGGTCCGCAGGGAATTGTTCACGGAACCACGATTACCGTTTTGAATGCAGGTCGAAAAATTTCGAAATCGGGAGAAGATCTTGCGGGAAAATTATTTGTTACTTCAGGACTTGGAGGAATGAGCGGTGCGCAGCCAAAAGCAGGAAATATTGCCGGTTGCATCACGGTTTGCGCCGAAGTAAATCCCAAAGCCGTACATACCAGACATTCCCAAGGCTGGGTAGATGAAGTAATTACTGATCTGGATCAGTTGGTTTCACGCGTTTCCGAAGCCAAGAAAAACAAAGAAACGCTAAGTATCGCATTTCAAGGTAATATTGTTGAAGTATGGGAACGTTTTGATGAGGAAAATCTTTATGTGGATTTGGGAAGTGATCAAACTTCTCTTCACAATCCGTGGGCGGGCGGTTATTATCCCGTCGGACTTTCTTTTGAAGAATCGAACGATTTAATGGCGACAAATCCCGAAAAATTTAAAGAGAAAGTTCAGGAAAGTTTGCGGCGACAAACGGATGCCATCAACAAACATACAGCCAAAGGAACCTATTTTTTTGATTATGGAAATGCATTTCTTTTGGAAGCTTCGCGTGCGGGAGCCGATATTTTAACAGAAAACGGAGATTTTAAATATCCGAGTTATGTTCAGGATATTATGGGTCCGATGTGTTTTGACTACGGATTTGGTCCGTTCCGTTGGGTTTGCGCTTCCGGCAAAGAAGAAAATTTGCAAAAAACCGATGCCATTGCAACGCGGGTTTTGGAAAGACTGAAGCAAAATTCTCCCGCTGAAATTCAGCAACAAATGGACGACAACATCAAATGGATTAAAGGCGCACAAGAAAATAAACTGGTTGTTGGTTCCCAAGCTAGAATTCTTTACGCCGATGCGCAGGGAAGAATGGAAATCGCCAAAGCTTTCAATGATGCTATTGCTGAAGGTGAAATTGGAACCGTGATTTTAGGTCGGGACCACCACGACGTTTCGGGAACAGATTCTCCTTATAGGGAAACTTCAAATATTTACGACGGATCAAGTTTTACAGCCGATATGGCGATACAAAATGTGATTGGCGACAGCTTTAGAGGAGCGACTTGGGTTAGCATTCACAATGGCGGTGGCGTAGGCTGGGGAGAGGTGATTAATGGCGGATTCGGTATGGTTCTTGATGGTTCTAGGGAGTCGGAAAAACGACTTAAATCGATGTTATTCTGGGATGTTAACAACGGTATTGCCCGTCGTTCTTGGGCAAGAAATGATGCGGCTATTTTCGCTATAAAAAGAGCGATGCAAATAGAACCACAATTGAAAGTAACCATTCCAAATATCGTAGATGAAAGTTTATTGAATTCGATGTAACGCTAAAAAAACAAGGTTATGAAAATTTTTAAACTCACACCTATATTGCTGCTGTTTTTGTTCGCTTCTTGTAGCTCCGTACGAGTTGCAGCCGATTATGACACCCAGGCAAATTTTGACAAATACAACAGTTTTGCCTTCTATAAACCCGGAATCGACAAAGCTGAAATTTCTGATTTGGATAAAAAAAGAATTTTGAGGGCGATTGAATCTACAATGCTTTCGAAAGGTTTTACAAAATCAGAAAGTCCAAATCTTCTGGTAAGTATTTTCACCAAAACAGAAGACAATATCAATATCTACCGCAATAATATGGGGTATGGTTACGGCTGGGGATGGAGCCCTTGGTATTGGCACTCCGGATTCAACACCGTAAACACAACCACGGAAGGCACTCTTTATATTGACTTGATTGATGCGGAATCCATGGAACTCGTCTGGCAAGGAATGGGTACCGCCGCACTGACACAAGATGTTGAGCGAAAGCAGGAAAGAATAAACGAAATTGTTCAGGAAATCCTGAAAAAATATCCGCCTGAAAATCAAAAATAATATTGAATTGACGCCTCTTCGGAGGCGTTTTTTTTGATTTCAAAATTTGTATATTTATATCTTAAATTTTGCCCTGATCATCATGCAAGAAAACATAGAATCGAACGAAATATTGGACAGGCTTCCGCCGCATTTGACCCAGTTTGTAAAACCTCAAAATTATGAGGATTACACACCGATCAATCAGGCGGTTTGGCGCTATGTAATGCGCAAGAATGTTGATTACCTGAGCAAAGTTGCTCATAATTCATATCTCGACGGATTAAAACAAACAGGAATTTCCATTGATTCCATTCCCAATATGTACGGCATGAACCGTATTTTGAAAGAAATTGGTTGGGCAGCTGTTGCGGTAGATGGATTTATTCCCCCTTCAGCTTTTATGGAATTCCAGGCTTACAATGTTTTGGTAATCGCCAGTGATATCAGACAGTTGGAACATATTGAATACACGCCTGCCCCAGATATTATCCACGAAGGTGCGGGACACGCCCCTATTATAGCAAATCCTGAATACGCTGAATATTTGAGGCGGTTTGGGGAAATTGGCTGCAAAGCGATTTCCAGTGCGAAAGATTATGAAATGTACGAGGCAATTCGGCATCTTTCCATCATAAAAGAAGCAGAAGACACGCCGGAAGACGAAATTGCTTTGGCCGAGGAAAAAGTGGATCAGCTTCAAAAAAATATGGGTGAACCCAGTGAAATGGCACAAATCCGAAATCTACATTGGTGGACGGTGGAATATGGTTTGATCGGGACTGTTGAGAATCCTAAAATATACGGTGCGGGTTTACTTTCTTCAATCGGGGAAAGCGCTTGGTGCATGACGGATAAAGTAAAAAAATTACCTTACAATATCGAGGCCGCCAATCAGGAATTCGATATTACAAAACCACAGCCGCAACTTTATGTTACTCCGGATTTTGCCTATCTGAATCAAGTATTGGAAGAATATGCGAATACGATGGCATTGAGAACTGGTGGCTTGGATGGAATCAAGAAATTGATCAGTTCAAAAAATCTTGGGACCATTGAATTAAGTACGGGTTTACAAGTTTCGGGGGTTTTTACTGATGTGATTGAACACGAAGGAAAGGCCGTTTATTTTCAGACAAATGGAAAAACCGCACTCGCAAGAAGAGACAAGGAACTTGTGGGTCACGGAACTGCTAATCATCCCGACGGATTTGGTTCGCCTGTTGGCCCACTAAAAGGAATCAATCTTGCTATTGAAGATATGAGTCCGCGTGATTTGGCTGCTTATAATATTCATGAAGGAAAGCAAACACGTCTTGAATTTATTGGCGGTGTTGTTGTCGAAGGTCAAGTCATTACAGGAACAAGGAATTTACAGGGAAAAATTATTCTTATCAGTTTTAAAAACTGTAACGTTACCTATAAGAACCAAGTGTTGTTCAAACCAGAATGGGGACAATACGATATGGCGGTGGGAAAAAAAATTATTTCAGCATTTTCGGGTCCAGCGGATTTTTCAAGCTTCGACTTGATCACCCACAAACCTTCCAGTACGACCATTAAAAGCAAAAGAAGCCCGGAAAGAGAAGAACTTGAATCTTTGTATCAATCGGTACGAAATATCAGAGATGGGAAAAACACGAAATTCTCTCTTGATGCAGCATTTGATTTGGTCAAAAAACACCATCCGAAGGATTGGCTTTTGTCCGTGGAAATTTTTGAACTCGTACATGAAAAAGATCCGAAATTGGCTTCAGAAATAAAAATATATTTAGAAGAATTAAAAAACAGAAGACCAGAAGTCTCTCATTTGATTGATGGCGGAGTGGAACTTTGCAATGCTGCACCATCTTTTCAGGAATAAAAAATGAATGCTGAAATCCAGACATTTAACGACAGTCAAACAGCCGCGGACAAATACATCTGTGATTTTCTTGCTACAACAATTGACAGGGAAATACCAGATGCAGAAAGCAGAATTTGGCACGCCCATCCTGTTTGGTTTTTAGAAAATAATCCCATTGTTGGTTACAGCAAACAGAAAGCAGGTGTACGTTTGATGTTTTGGAGCGGCGCCGATTTTAATGAGGAAAAACTAAGTGTATTAGGGAAAAAATTCAAGGATGCTTCTGTTTTCTATACCAAGGTGGAAGAAGTTGACCTATCGGATCTCCAAAGTTGGTTGCGAAAAGCAAAAGAAATTCAGTGGGACTATAAAAACATCGTGAAAAGAAAAGGTTTGTTGGAAAGGTTGAAATAATCAAGATATGAGTAGCACAAATAAACATGATGAACGCATTGCAAATCTGACCTTCGCTTCAGTCTATCCACACTATATCACAAAAGTCGAGAAGAAAGGCAGAACAAAAGAAGAATTGCATCAGGTTATCGAATGGTTGACCGGATTTGATGACAATAAGATTCAGCAACTCATAGACGAAAAAGTCACTTTTGAAACATTTTTTGAAAAAGCAAGCTTGAATCCAAATGCACATTTAATCACCGGCGTTATCTGTGGTTATCGAATAGAAAACATAGAAAATCCCTTGACTCAAAAAGTGAGATTTTTGGACAAATTGGTAGATGAATTGGCAAAAGGTAGGAAGATGGAAAAAATCTTACGTGTTGCTTAAATTTTTTATTTCAAAAAAAATCAGCTGAAATAAATCTTTCTCTTTTTAAACTTTTAATTTTCCACGAAAACCTCTACCCGCGTAATAAGATTGAACTCCGTTATGGTAAATAAACACAGTTCCGTAGCGGAAATCACCAAAAATGGCACCTCCAAGTTTTCGAATATCATCAGGTGTTTTCAACCAACTTGATGTTTTTGTATCGAATTCGCCAAATTTTTGTAATTCCCGATATTCCGCTTCCGTAAGAAGTTCAATTCCGATGGAATTAGCCAAATCAATTGCATTGTTTTTAGGCTTATGTTCCTTTCTGGCATCTAAGGCCTGCTTATCATAACATAAACTTCTTCGTCCTTTGGGACTTTCAACAGAACAATCATAAAAAATAAATTCGCCTGTTTTTTTGTCAACACCAATAACATCGGGCTCACCACCCGTCTGCTCCATTTCGTGAAGCGACCACAATTTGTCTGGATTCGTTTCCAACTTGGCAACTACTTCTTCCCATCTTATGTTTTTATGACGATTCGTATTTTTTTCAAAACGGTTTTTTAATGTCACCAATAATTCTTCAGAATCTTTAGGTGCCAATTTCTTTTTGTTTCCCATTATCTATCTTTTTAAACGAATTTTATAAAATTACAAAATTGATTTTCTAATTCACAAAAGCACTAAAAACTACGGCCACTCCAGCCAAAATTAAAGTGGTCGCAATCACACGTTCCAAAATTCTGGAGGACACTTTTTTATTGACCATTTTTCCCATTACCGCACCAATTAAAAATCCGATGATAATGGGAATAGATCTTTCAATTTCAATATTGCCCAAAAAATAGTGACTTATGGATGCAGATAAA
>DASSWB010000011.1:0-17496 GCA_035705495.1 Salinimicrobium sp.
AGGTCATAGAAGAATCTTGGGCGACAAGAAAGTCATCAACAGGATTATTGACTTTATTAAGGCATAATAATTGATATTTTTTAGGAATGAAAAAAATCATGTTCCTTATATTGATTTCTTTACTGGTCGGATGTACTGGAAATGCACAGGAAAGAAGTCAGAAGAAAGAAAAAATTAAAAAAGAAGAAGCTATGAATAATTATCCCATTATAAAATCTGAAGCGGAATGGAAGGAAATCCTTTCAGACGAGCAATATCGTGTTTTGAGACAAAAAGGAACCGAAGCTCCACACACGGGTAAATACAATATGCATTTTGGCGATGGGGAGTATCGATGTGCCGCATGTGATGCAGTGCTCTTTGAAGGCGACACAAAATTCAAAAGTAATTGTGGGTGGCCAAGTTTTGATGAAGCAAAAGAAGGTGCTATAGAATATGTACAAGATCGTTCTTTTGGAATGATACGAACCGAAGTAATCTGTTCAAATTGTGGAGGTCATTTAGGTCATGTTTTTGAAGATGGCCCTACAGAAACTGGTCAGCGGTATTGTATCAATTCTGCCAGTATAGAATATAAAAACAAACAATAAAACCAAACCTATGAAAAAATTATTTACACTTTTACTTGTTACAAGTATTTTAATTTCCTGTACCGGCGAACAAGGACCTCCGGGACCGCAAGGTCCATACATTGTAGGAAATGTTTTTGAAATTGAAAATGTCGATTTCAATGTATCGAACGATTTCTCGTTTTTTGGATATTTCAATGAATTTATTCCACAGGTTGAAATCTATACTTCCGATGTTGTTTTGGTTTATTTATGGGAAGGCATGGATAACGGAAATGATATTTGGAGTTTAATGCCTCAAACTTTTTATATGACGGATGGCGGAATCTTGGAATATAATTTCAATCATACAGATGAGGATTTTGCAATATACTTGAACGGAAACGGAAATTTTGCGAATCTGGATCCTTCTTATACACAAGACCAAATTTTTAGAATTGCAATTTTACCTGCGGATTTTGCTCAGAACAACAATGTCGATATTACCAATATATATGATGTAATGAGCGCTTTGGAAATTACTTCGGAAAAAAATATACAAACCCTAGAAGTAGCAAAATAACCGAACTTTTTAAATTTGAAAAAGCCGTCTCAAAACTAATTGAAACGGCTTTTTTTATTTGTTCAAATTAACCAAGAGTAAAATTTTCCCTTTTCATAAATTTATTTAATTTCGCGCCTCATTTCCAGAGCTCTATAAAAATTATTTCAATAAGATATATTTGGAACAGATATCCCTGCAATTTTTGAAAAAAATACTTTATGATGAAAAAAATTACTTTTTTACTAGTTTTTATCAGTTTCTTTCACACTACGGCCCAAACTTGGGAACAAATAGCCAAAGTTACCCCGGAAAACAGGTATGCAGATGATTATTTTGGGTTCAGGGTTTTAATAAAAAATGACAGCATTATTACAGGAGCTTATCGTAATGACTATAACGCAAATGAGGCTTATGACATAAATAATGCCGGTAGTGTTTATATCTTTAGTTCACAGGGGGACGAATGGACGCAGGAACAAAAATTGGTGGCAAGTGATAGGCAAGTCTATAATGAGTTTGGAAGGGAGTTTGAATTGTCTGGCAACAACCTTTTTATAACTGCCAGAAGAAGAAGTATTGGTTCCACTTATGACATTGGTGCTGTTTACGTATTTAAAAAAGATGTTTCTGGAAATTGGATTGAAAATCAAATAATTGAACCAAATACACTTTCACAATACACATATTTTGGAAATAAAATAAGCGTGGACCAAAATTTTCTGGCAGTAGGTTCGGAATCTGAAAATGTAAGTGTTTTCAAATTTAATAATAGTTCAAGTTCATGGGAATTTGAACAAGAACTTGTTAGCGCCAATGGAAATACTTATGATTCAGATGTTTCGGTGCTTTCGGGAAAAATATTTGTTGGGAAACGATACCAAGAAATAAATGGATTTCCAGAAGTGGGACAGGTTTATATTTATGAAGAAAATGGAACTACCAATGAGTGGGAAATTGTGCAAACCATAAACCCACCCACTATTCAGGAAGACATAGAATTTGGAGCAACTATTTTCTCACATAATGACTTTTTATTTGTTCAAGCGGCAAATTTACATACTGTTTATGTTTACCAATGGGATAATTCTTCCGGTCTCTATGAATACAATCAAGAAATAAGTGGTGGATCCGGATTTGGGGTAGATATGGCTGCGGAAGAAAATACTTTGGTGGTTGGCTCCTACTTAACCAATAATGGAACCTATATTGGAGGTTCCGCATATATTTATAAATTAGAAAATGGTTTGTGGGAAAGCGTAGCTGAAATAGCCAACGAAGATCAAGAAGCTTATGATTATTTTGGTAGTGGGGTTAGCATAGATAATGGCACCGTGGTGGTTGGAGCCCCTTTTGAAGATTTGGATTCTTCGGGAAATGATTATTTAGCCAAAGCTGGAGCTTTTTATGTCTTTGAAGACACCAGCACAATGTCCAACAATTCAATAAATGTTTCAGTAGGTGTGAAAATTTTTCCAAATCCTTTTTTAGGATCAATTGCAGTAGAACTTGGAAGAAATTTTCCAAAGGTGGAATTAAATGTGTACAATATTTCCGGAAGTGAAATTCTCAGCAAACATTATGCAAACGTCAATCAAGTGGATTTAGAACTTTCCGATTTGGCATCTGGATTTTATGTTTTAAAAATTTACTCAGGAAACACCTTGTTAAAAACCACCAAACTACTGAAACAATAACCAATTAGAAGCATATTTCTCAGTAAAAAATTGAAATGTCATCAGCGAATATTTGTTAATATTCGCTGTTTTATTTAATCAAGCCAAAATTATTGCAGTTTTAGGATTAGCAAGAATCAAACTTTCCATTTAATCTTTTATTCCTTAAATTCGCACTTCATTTTTTAGTTTCAAAAAATTCCAAATATGAAATACGATATCATTGTTTTAGGAAGCGGCCCAGGCGGTTATGTAACTGCTATACGCGCATCTCAATTAGGTTTCAAAACCGCAGTTATTGAAAAGGAAAACCTAGGTGGAGTTTGCCTTAATTGGGGATGTATTCCCACCAAAGCCTTATTAAAAAGCGCACAGGTTTTTGAGTATTTGAATCATGCGGCCGACTACGGATTGACGGTTTCCAAAGCCGATAAAGATTTCGGGGCCGTTGTAAAGAGGAGTCGGAATGTTGCTGATGGAATGAGCAAAGGAGTTCAATTTCTGATGAAAAAGAACAAAATCGATGTTATTGATGGTTTCGGAAAATTAAAAGCCGGCAAAAAAGTTTCCGTTAAAGCAAAAGATGGCAAAACCACGGATTACGAAGCAGATCATATTATAATTGCAACGGGTGCAAGATCACGCGAATTGCCAAATCTTCCACAAGACGGAAAAAAAATCATCGGTTACCGCGAAGCAATGAGCATGGAGAAGCAACCAAAATCGATGATTGTTGTTGGTAGTGGCGCAATAGGGGTTGAATTTGCACATTTTTATAACGCAATGGGGACTGAGGTAACAATCGTAGAATTTTTACCGAATCTGGTTCCTTTAGAAGATGAAGATGTATCCAAACAATTTGAAAAGAGTTTCAAAAAAGCAGGAATCAAAGTAATGACCAATTCTTCTGTGGAAAGTGTTGACACTTCAGGAAATATGGTAAAAGCCAAGGTGAAAACCAAAAAAGGGGAAGAAACTCTTGAAGCTGAAGTTGTACTTTCTGCCGTTGGAATAAAAACAAATATCGAAAATATTGGACTGGAAGATTTAGGAATAAAAACCGATAAAGATAAAATCCTTGTCAATGATTTTTATCAAACCAATGTTTCTGGAATTTATGCGATTGGTGATGTAGTTGCCGGTCCTGCTTTAGCGCATGTTGCTTCTGCGGAAGGAATTACCTGTGTTGAAAAAATTGCAGGAATGAACGTAGAATCTATTGATTATGGAAATATCCCAGGTTGTACCTATGCTTCTCCCGAAATTGCGTCGGTTGGAATGACTGAAAAACAAGCGAAGGAAGCCGGTTACGAATTGAAAGTCGGTAAATTTCCGTTTTCTGCTTCCGGGAAAGCAAAAGCTGCTGGAACACCAGACGGATTCATAAAAGTAATTTTTGATGCTAAATATGGCGAGTGGTTAGGATGCCATATGATTGGTGCCGGAGTTACAGATATGATTGCGGAAGCAGTATTGGGCAGAAAATTGGAAACAACTGGACATGATGTTCTGAAAACAATTCACCCGCATCCAACAATGAGTGAGGCGGTAATGGAAGCGGTTGCCGCTGCCTATGATGAAGTAATTCATTTATAAATAATTTTTTAGAATCGCTTACGTTGGGCTTTTATATTGTGTAAAAAATAATTTTACGCTTGTATCAAAATAGTTTTCTTACAAACTATTTTATGGCACAGCATTTGTATTTAATTATTTGGATTACAACGTAATAAAGTACGTTTTATATTCATAAATTTTTTGGTTGGTTAGTTTGGAAAACCCCTAAGTGCATTTGCCTTTGGGGTTTTCTTATTTGCGTAATTTTCAATCTGTTAAAAAGTTGGCACATGCTTTGTATTTAGATCACACATAGGAATTTATTTTCCCTGTTAAACACAAAAAATATGAGAAAAGTTCTACTCTTAGCGGTCCTCCTCCTAATAGGTGGAGCCACTTCAGCAAAAAACGCATTCAGTCATGATTTGAACTTTGGTTATGGAAACGCCATTATTTTTACCGAAACTGGTGTTGAATTTGCCATTTATCCGCAAGGATCATTCGATTTTCAAATTATCGGGCATCATTATAGACCACATGCCAATTATAATTCTGGTTACGATTATAATCGCTTTGCCCAATATGACGATTATGGAGCTGTAGTTCAAGTGCTCAATGTTCCTATTTATTATGATTATTATGGCCGAATTATCAGAGCTGGTGGTGTTACAATAGAATATAACGCTTGGGGATTTGTTAAAAGAGTTGGTGGGTTACAGCTGTATTACAACAGCAATAATCATTTCGCTTACTACGATGGTCATATTAATGCTTTCAACATGAATTATATTTATAGACCTTGGCATCAATATTACATGGTTCCCCGCTATGTAATTGTTTACACCACTCCCTACAGAATGCATTATAATCCTATGAGATACGACTACGAATATTACAGAACGAATCCGCATAAAAGAAACAATTTAAAATTCTATCGTCCTGGAGATGAAGTGGTAGCGTTTAATAGAGGAAGAAGAACAGAAAGTGCAAGAAACCTTAAGGAAATTAGAAACGTCAGAACTTCTGTAACGAAAAATAACGTAAGAACTTCAGTGCGAAATGAGAATAATATTGCTATAAGAGACAATTCTGCTAGAACCGACAAAACCGAAACTACAACGAGATCTACAACGCGGGAAATTAAAACGACCCCCCAACGAAAAAGAACGCTTACGGTTCCTGTAAGAACGGTCACTTCCTCCGCAAGAAGCAGCAGAACAAGTTCAATGGAAAATACTGGAAATAGTCGCTCAACTGTCACAACTCCACTATCAAGAGGTGGTAGATAAGGGAAGTTTTTAAAAATATAAGTTTGTTTGTTAATTCAATATGGGATCGTCTGAATTTTTTTGGACGATCCCTTTTTAGTTCCAGTTCCTCCGTTAATAGAATTTAAACAATTTCTAAAAAGGTGTTCAAAAAATCCAGTTCTTGAATATTTCTATTTCAAAGCTCGGAGATATAAATCCTCATAAAGAGGAACAATCTTTTTTATATCAAATTTTTCAGCTGTTTTCCGTGCGTTTGCTTTGAATGTTTTCAATTTTTCTTCATCAGATAAAATCAAAAGCGCATTTGCGGCCATTTCGTTCACATCGCCAAAATCGCTCAAATAACCGGAAACACCGTGAATATTTACCTCTGGCAATCCGCCTGTATTGGTCGAAATTACGGGAACACCATTTACCATTGCTTCCAAAGCAGCCAACCCGAAACTTTCGCTTTCAGAAGGCAATAAAAACAAATCTGAAAAACAAAGAATTTTATCCACTTCGTTGCTCTGTCCCATGAACAACACCTTATCTTCTATATTTAAATCGCGTACCAGATTTTCAGCCATTTCCCTTTCGGGTCCTTCTCCTACCAGAATAAGTCTCGCTTTGATACATTCTTGTATTTGATAAAAAATATTGATCACGTGGTCAATTCTTTTCACTTTCCGGAAATTACTCACATGGGTAATTATCTTTTCATCGGCGGGAGCCATCATTGCACGTTGGCAATCGGTAAAACTGTTCTTGTATTTAGAAACATCAATAAAATTGGGAAGCACTTCGATGTCTTTTTTTAAATTGAAAAATTTTAAAGTATCTTCCTTTAAACTTTTTGAAACGGAAGTAACTACATCACTATTGTTGATACTGAATTGTACTGCAGGTTTGTAAAAAGGATGTTTTCCTACTAAAGTAATATCAGTTCCATGCAAGGTAGTGACCATGGGAATAAAAATCCCTTCCTCTTCCAACATTTTCTTGGCCATATATCCCGCATAGGCATGAGGAATGGCGTAATGAACGTGTAACAATTCAATTTTATGCAATTTCACCATATCCACCAATTTACTGCTCAAGGCGAGTTCGTATGGCTGGTAGTGAAACAAAGGATATTCAGGAACATTTACTTCATGGAAATGAATATTTCCGGTCAGTTGCTCAAGCCTCACTGGCTGTTTATACGTAATGAAGTGGACAATATGTCCTCTTTTGGACAGTTCCATTCCCAATTCGGTTGCTACAACTCCACTACCGCCGAAGGTAGGGTAACAAACAATTCCTATTTTCATAATTAGTCTTGAATGGCTTGATAAATTACTTCCTGAATTTTTGTGCGGATATCTTCTGTAATAAGTTTTTTGTTTTCCGCATCGGGATAAATTCTGTTCGATAAAAAAACATACACTATTTCTTCTTCTGGATCTGCCCACGCAAAGGTACCTGTAAATCCCGAATGACCGAAGCTTGTCATAGAAACACAGCCGCAAGTCGGACCCACTTCTTCCAGTTGAGGCTTGTCAAATCCAACCCCTCTTCTTACATTTTCAGAACAATAATAACAAGTATTAAATTTATCAATCGTTTCTTGTTCGAAGAAGTTTTTTCCTCCATAGGTTCCTCCATTCAAATACATTTGCATCATTTTCGCCACATCATTTGCATTGCTGAACAATCCTGCATGACCTCCAATTCCTCCTTGCATCGCGGCTCCTTGATCATGAACATATCCATGAACCAATTGTCTGCGCCAAAGTTTATCATCTTCGGTAGGAATAATTTTTTCTTTCGAAAATTTATTCAACGGCAAATAACCCAAATGATTGGCACCCAAAGCTTCATAAAAATTTTCTTGAGTTAAATAATCTAGCGAAGTATCGTAATATTCTTCCAAGTAATTTTTCAGGATATAATATCCGAGATCACTGTATTTATAGGTTATTTTTCGGCTCAATTCACTATTTTTAATAATGTTGGAAATGCTGTCCCTAATATCATCGCGGATATACATTCTATCGGCAACCTGGGTTCGAAAACCTTTAGATTCCTGATCCCGATAATATTCAACAGAAGGTTTATCTCCTTCTTTCATGGTCATCCGGTAAAAAGGAATCCAAGCTTCTAAACCTGCATAATGCGACAGTAATTCTTTTAATGAAATGTTCCCTTTGTTAGTCTTCTTATACTTTGGCAACAGCTCCTTAATTTTTGTATTCAGGGTAATCACATGATCTTCTTCCAATTCCATTACAAGCGGAAGTGTGGCAAGGATTTTTGTAAGCGAAGCCAAATCATACACATCATCCCATTCCACTGGTTTTTCTTTCTCGTAAGTATGATAACCAAAATTTTTATCGTAAACCACTTTACCCTTTCTGGCCACTAAAATTTGCATTCCGGGCGTCATTTCTTCAGACATGGCAACATTTGCTATGGAATCGATTTTAGAAAGTACTTCGGAATCGAGACCGACGCTTTCCGGCAATCCATAACTTAACCGATTGATATTGGGAGTTAGATAACCTGTCCCTTCCGGCGATTCTTTTCCAACGGAAACGGGAAGAATTCCTTTCGCCCCTATTGCCCCAAAAATAATTTGCGCAGCTTTTTCCTGTGCCAACCGACTATTTTGATAAGCCATTATGAGGCCTTCAAAATTAGTAGTACTTGAAAGGTCAGAAAGTGCATAAGGACGTGCAAAAACAGTCAGAACCACTCGGTTTTTCCGCGCTATTTCATACAGCCATACTTGTTCCTGCTCTGTGAATTTGTAATCTTTCCACGGATTTGCATCAGATTTATGAAAACCAATAATCACATAATTATAATTCTCCAATTTCTCGTTCAGCTCATCCAAATGCGCTGCCGAAACGGTATCCACTTTGGTATATTTTTGGAGTTGGTTATAAAAAGCGGTTCCATCGTCGTCACCGAATTTTACGTACGCCACTTTTGTTTTCTCAAGATCTTTGACAGGTATGATTCCTTTATTGTTTTTGACCACAGTGATTGCATTCTCAATCAATTCGCTATACAATACATCATTTTCAAGACTATTCAAATCAGCAATCAGATTTAAAGTGTCAACAGGTTGGTAATTATTTAAACCAACTTTATATTTGGCGAAAAGAATTTTTCTAACCGAATGCGCCAATCGTTCTTTTGTAATTTTTCCGTTTTGAAAAGCTTCAATCAATTTCTGGGAGGCTTTCGGAACATCTTCTGAAATCAGCAAAATATCATTTCCAGCCGTAAAAGCAGCCAAATCAATATCACCTGGAGAGTCAAAATTAGCAACGCCTTTCATATTCAGCGCATCCGTGAAAATAAGTCCGTTGAAATCCATTTTTTCTTTTAGAATTCCTGTCACTATGGTTTTGGACAAGGACGACGGAAAGTTTTGTCGTGATTCCAAACTCGGCACATTTAAATGACCGACCATCACACTGGCAACTCCTTCTTTTATCAATTTGCGGTAGGGAAAAAGCTCTACCTCTTCTATTCTCTTTTTTGAAAAATTAATGGTCGGTAAAGTTTTATGCGAATCTGTATCCGTATCTCCATGGCCTGGAAAATGTTTTGCACTTGCCAGAACCCCCTCACCTTGCATTCCTTTCATAAATGCCAATGCTTTCTCGGTTACATTGATTTTATTTTCACCAAACGATCTGTTCCCAATAATAGGATTATCCGGATTCGTATTAATATCAACAACTGGCGCAAAATTGATATGAACACCCATTCTTTTGTTATGGCGGCCAATTTGTGCGCCAACTTTTTCAATAAGGGAATTGTCCCTTATGGCGCCCAAAGTCATGTTCCAAGGAAAAGCATAAGTCGAATCCAATCTCATCGCAAGACCCCATTCAGCATCCATTCCAATCAAAAGCGGAACTTTGGCAAGTTCCTGAAATTCGTTATTGATTTTTGCTTGTTGTTGCGGACCGCCTTTTGAGAAAATGACGCCGCCAATATGATAATCCCGAATCAGATCCTTTATTTTATCAACTTCAGCCTTTGTTTTATTTGAAAAAATATCAACCATAAACAACTGGCCGACTTTTTCTTCCAGCGTCATTGAATGGTAAATGCTATCTACCCAATGCACCTGTTGCTGATAATCGGGCGCAATTAGTGGAGAAGTTTGTTTTTGCGCAAATACCGGAATTGCAGCTAGTACATAAAGAAAAAGGAAGCTGATTTTTTTTAAGATCATATTTTAGAAGAAACGCTTGTGCCAACTATCGGATGCGGGAACTTCCCAATCTGAAAGGTATTCGGCTTTATTGGTTACTAAATTATTGAAAACAATGGTATTGGGGGAAACCGCTTTGTCCTTCACCATTTTTTTAAAATCGGAAAGTTTCTTGTGGGCCACGAATTCTCCTTGTTTATAGGAAACATCCATTTTATCCAAAAGATCAACCTGATATTCTTTCTCAAGTTGTTGAATAAAACGAACTGAAGCATCAATGGAACAACCTGTCGCCACATTCATTTCTTGATCTAATGCAATAGTGATAAAACGATTGTATTTTATGTCGAAGGCCGCTTTTAAATCGGCACCATGAGCAGTCCAATTGGTTATAAATTCGCTCAATTTGGGTTCAATTTCTGAAATTTCCTTTTCTGAAAAAGAACGGTTCGCCTGAAACACCCAAACACGGGAATAATCGGGCAAAGAATCAAAAGGTACAAGCATGGATACGGATTTTTTTTAATTGAACAAAGCTAATTCTTTTATGTTGAAGGTTCAAATATAATACCAACTTACAAGCACTAAAGACAACTTTAAAATAAAATAATATTGGGTCCTCCAAACGCTTTTCTTACTTTTGAAATTCTCCTAAATCCATTTTTTTGAGAACGGAAAAACATCAGGAAGCAATCAATACTTCCTATAAGAGCATTATTGGAAACACTGTTCTTGCCTTTGCCAAGGGAATTACAGGGATTTTTGGAAATTCCTATGCTTTGATTGCTGATGCGATAGAATCCACGACCGATGTTTTTTCCTCTATACTTGTGTTGGTCGGATTGAAATATTCCACAAAACCTCCAGACGAAAATCATCCTTATGGTCACGGAAAAGCAGAGCCTTTGGTCACTTTTGCCGTAGTGGGTTTTCTTGTTATTTCGGCAACTGTCATTGCTTATGAAAGTATTCAGCATATAAAAACTCCGCATCGTGTTCCCGAATCTTATACCTTATGGGTTCTGGGCATCATTGTAGTTATCAAAGAAATTTTTTACCGGTTTGTTTCCAAGAAAAGTCGGGAAACCCAAAGTACTTCCCTAAAAGCTGATGCTTGGCATCACCGCAGCGACGCGATCACTTCACTCATGGCTTTTATCGGTATTTCTATTGCTGTATTTATGGGAAAAGGCTATGAGACCGCTGATGATTGGGCCGCGCTTTTTGCTTCTGGATTTATTCTTTACAACGCTTATCTCATTTTGCGACCAGCGCTTGGCGAGATTATGGATGAACATTTATACGAAGAATTGGTGACGGAAATAAAATCCGAAGCTGAAAAAACTCCAGGCGTTGTCGCAACCGAAAAATGCTATGTTCGAAAAACAGGAATGGCTTATTTTGTTGATCTACACATCATTGTAGATGCACAAATCACCGTTAAAAAAGGACATGATATTGCGCATGAAGTTAAAGATGCAGTTCTCGAGAAAATCCCGGAAATCATAGATATTTTGATTCATGTAGAACCAGATGACGAAATGTAGGTTTTAAAAGAAGATTAGTTCCTTCATGCTTTAAAGACTACGATGTTTTCGTAAATTAGTATCCGATCAAAAAAAAATTTGTTTTGAGAAAAATACGAAAAATACATCATGCAGAATATCGGCCAATTGCCGACTTAATTACATACTCGCCGCTGCCAACGAGGTCTTTGGAAATGATTGACCCGTTTCTTTTCCTCAACCATCACGGTCCGCAGATTTATCCACCAAACAATAAGGGGCTCCCATTTGGCCCGCATCCACATCGGGGTATGGAAACCGTGACTTTTATTATTAACGGTGATATTGCTCATGAAGATAACAGCGGACACAAAAGTATTATAAACAAAGGTGGCGTTCAATGGATGACCGCGGGTAGCGGACTGTTGCATGCCGAGGTTTCTTCGGAAGAATTTAAACAAAATGGCGGACTCGTAGAAATTCTTCAGTTGTGGATCAACCTTCCCGCCAAACTAAAAATGACCAAACCAAATTACACAGGTTTACAAAGAGATCAAATTCCGCATCTTTTTGAAAATGAAAAAAATATAAGTATCGATTTAATCGCTGGAAAATGGAAAGGCGAATCTGGTGCCTTTTCTACATTGACCGATGTTTTTCTTTCTACGTTGAATTTTTCTGCGAATTCTGAAATTAATATTCAAGTCCCAGAGGAAGAAAATATTCTTTTTTACGTAATCAAAGGTGATTTAACCGTAAACAATTCCAAAGTAACAGCCCTGAACCTAATCGAATTTGAAAACAGTGGGAAGGATTTAAAAATCGAAGCTTCACAGGATAGTTTGGTTCTTTTTGGTCATGCGAAACCTTTTAATGAACCTATAGTCGCGCGGGGACCATTCGTGATGAACAGCATTGAAGAAATTGACCAAGCTTACGATGATTTTCAGAACGGAAAAATGGGCGTTTGGTGATTTTATTTTTTTGTGACGGAAAAAAGGCCTAAAATTGTTAAAATTAAACTAGAACAAATCTCCCGATGAAAAATTTTATCGTTGCTTTTTCTGTTTTTATGATGTGGGCGTTATTGGGAATGTGGTATTACAGCTGCGTGCTCAAAGAAGTTTGCAATAATGAAAAAGTGGAAGTGACGCAAGAAAAACAAATTGATATTCCTATTTCTGAAAATGTTCCTGAGCCTGCAAAAGAACTTCCGGAAAATGTTGAAGAAATAAGAATTTTGCTCACCGCGGACAGCTTAAGTGTAATTAACGATGACTTCCAAAATCTTTTCAGCTACCCTCTGGCACCTGAAATAAGAATCAATTCAGCACACGTTGAAATTCCGCAAACAACTTCGATTTTTTTGGCAGACATCAGTAAATATTTGGAGGAAAATCCGCAGCAATTTTTAATGATTTATGCCGCTTACGATACGAATGAATTTTCTTCGGATGGCAAAGAAAATTTGGGATTGACCCGGGCTGCTTTCATCAAAAATTTATTTTTAGAAAAAGGAATAAGTCCTGATAGAATGCTAATTGATGCCGTCGCCGCCGATTTAAACTTCATACAAAATGAAGTCTTTCAAGGAGGAATTCTTCTTCAGATAAAACAGAATATTGAAAAATCCAATAGTGCCGAAGATGAACAGATGAATAAAATCCTCTATGCCAATTTTGATGTAAATACTTTTAAATCAAATCAAGAAATAGACGATTACGCCATAAAATTAAAGAAATACTTGAATGAAAATCCACAGAAAATAATAATTGTCACCGGTCATACGGACGATATAGGTGAAGTGGAAGCAAATGATTGGATTGGAATGGAGAGAGCCAAAAGTGTAAGGGCTTATCTAATTTCCAAAGGATTCGATGAGAACAAAATAAAAACCTTTTCAAAAGGTGAAACAGCACCGATGGTTCCTAATACCAACCGTGAAAACCGGGCAAAAAATAGAAGAATTGAAATTAAAATAGAATAAAATATGTTTGAAAGCATGAATCCCTTAAACAAGTCGACGGCTTGGTTGGAAATTTTCGTTTTAATGTTGGGCGCATTTTTAATCGGTTATTTTTTTGCGCGATATTATTATAGGAAGAAATATATAAACGACTTGGAGGATTGTATTGCAGAAAACCAACGATTGAAGTTCGAAGAAACAGAAATTTTATTGGAGGAAGATCACCAATCTGGTATAAAAGCAATTAAAACAAGAGATAGAACGGGAAAACCCATTCAAAATCAAGAAGATCTTGAAGAAGCCTTGCCTTTAAAAAAATCTAAAAACCCAGAGTTCAGTCTGGCCAACATTGGAACCGCCGATCCTGAAAAAAGGGACGATTTAACGAAAATAACAGGAATCGGACCTTTTATAGAAGAAAAATTGAATGAACTGGGGATTTATACTTTTAACCAAATCAGTAAACTTTCCGAAGAAGATATGGAAGCTCTGAATAACCAAATTGAGTATCTGCCGAATCAAATTCAAGAGGAAGAATGGGTAGAACAAGCGGAAACACTAAAAAAACCGAAGAAAAACAATAAATCCTAGTTTTAAATAAGTCCGTGGTACTTTCGTAAAAACCATTCTGCGCTTAAGGCAATTGCAATAATTGCCAATAAGTAAAACCAATCAATTAAAGGAACATTCACTTCTTTGCTTTTTTGAACCGGAATAAATTCCGGATTATCAAGAAGTGATTTTAATAAATCTTCTTTTTCAGAAAGAAAAAACAATTGCTTTTTTTGAAGTTGAGCAAGTTGTTTCATTTTCCCTAAATCGGCATTCATGAACTGTTGTTCCACACTGTAATCTTCTATTTCAAAATATCCTTTTTTTGAAATTCCTTTATCCTTCACAGAAACTACAAATTCATAGTTACCAGATGGCATTGCTCCAAGGTTCAGCCCGTAATTATTATCTTTTAAAACAAAAGGAATTGAATTTCTTTGCGTTCCTTCTTCCAAAATGGACAATTGCAGTTGCTGTCGAGGATCAAATTCGTAGTTTTCATCAAAATATTGTGCAGAAATGGTCACTTCCTGATTTTCATAAAAAATAGGATCATAAGATAATTTGAGTCGTTCCCTTTTTTCATTCTTCGAAAAATACTGAACTATTTTGCCGAAAAACGTATCGAAAGTATCAAAATCCTTGTTTTCCACGTAGCTCTGCGCCCGCCATTTCCAAATGTTTTCGCCTAAAAGGATTCCGTGTTTTTGGGATTTGTTCTCAACCGTAACCAAAAGCGGTTCTTCTGTTACAATTCCCGAGATTTTTTGAAATAAAAGGATTTCTCCTGCGGAATTTATTTCGGTACTTCCAAAAAGTCCTAATAACGGAGGATAGTTTTCAAAAATCCCTTTTTCAATTTGAAAAGGTGCATAATTTTCATTGAAAACAGGCAGGAAATCTTCCGTTTGATTTGTGACTTCTTTTCTGAAATCCGATTGAACTGTATTCAGAAAATTCCAATCCGTTTTGCTGCCGGAGATTATAAAATAATTCGATTTAGTTTCGTTCAAAGATTCAAAAACAGATCGGAATTTCGCATTCGGCTGATATAAAAATACACTTTGAAAACTGGCAAAATCAATATTGTTTTCCGTAACATTTTTCACCACCAATCCCCTACTCTTGTTCATTTCCACAGAACGTTTGATCGCTCCAATATCAGGATGAAGAATATCAGTAAGCAATAAAATTTCAGCCCGTTGGTCAATAACTTCAACGGCAAATTTCTTTTGGTTGTTGATTTTGTTTTTTTCGTTTTCCAAAGCAATGACAGAAGCAGTGAAAAACTTTGTTCCAACGTTATTTGCCGGTAAATTGATATCCAAAACTTTCGAACTTTCGTTGGGTTCCAAAACCAAATCAGTTGAATAGAGTATATTATTTCCGCTCTTTATCTGAAACTTGGTTTGCTCCTGATTTTCAATTTGATAATTGAGAATGACTTCCACTGGAAATTTATTCCCCAAAAAAGCATAATTGTTCAAGTTGATCCTATCAATCGAAACATCAATGTAACTCGTGGTATCACCAACAATCACAGGAAAAATATGATGATTTGATTTTGAATCGAAGTAAGAATAATCCCGACCGTAAGTTTGGTTTCCGTCAGAAACAAGAACAGTCGCCACGGTTTCGGTCCTAAAAAGATTTTCAATAGAACTTAAAGCGTTGTGAATATTGGTTTGCTTCCCGTCAAAATTGATTGCTTCAGGTTGTTCCAATTGATCATCAAAAGCAAATATTTCCAGATCAAAACGATCCTGAACTTCTTTGTGAGCTTTTATGGATTCAATAAAATCCGAGACAGGTTCAACTTCATCAAAATGAGCAATAGAAGCAGAATTGTCTACTGCCAGAACCAGTTTTGGTTTCTCTAAATAATAATCTTTTTTAACAATTTCCGGATTTATAATCAGCAGAAGAAGAGAAAAAACAGCAATAAAACGTAAAAACCACAAAAGCCACGGATAAACAGCTGCTTTTTTACTTTTAAAAAAGTAGAAAAAATATGCCAAACCAGCAGCAGTTATCGCCGCCAGAATGATGTAAATAACTGTTGCTGTTGACATTTAATCTTGTGATAATCAATGATTTTCCAGAATGAAAAATCAGAAGTTTTATGTTAGCATTCCGCCATCCACGTGTAAAACCTGGCCCGTGACATACGAACTCAAATCACTGGCAAAAAATACACATGCATTGGCAATGTCTTCGGGAGAACCACCGCGTTTCAACGGAATCGCTTCCCTCCAGCCGTCAACTACCTTTTCATCTAGTTTTCCGGTCATTTCAGTTTCAATAAAACCTGGGGCAATAACGTTTGTCCGAATATTCCGTGAACCCAATTCCAAAGCCATGGATTTGGAGAATCCAATCATTCCAGCCTTTGATGCGGCATAATTCGACTGGCCCGCATTTCCTTTTACACCCACGACAGAACTCATATTGATAATGCTACCGTTTCGTTGCTTCAACATTGGTCTTTGCACCGCTTTGGTCATGTTAAAAATCGATTTCAGATTGACTTCTATCACCTTGTCAAAATCTTCCTCGCTCATTCTCATTAGAAGATTATCTTTTGTAATTCCTGCGTTGTTCACAAGAATGTCAATACTGCCAAAATCTTCCATTACCTCTTTTACGAGTTGTTCGGCTTCGTTGAAATTGGCCGCATTGGATTTATATCCTTTTGCTTTAATACCTAGTTCTTGCAGCTCATTTTCGAGTTGATTTGCGGCCTCAACAGATGAACTGTAAGTAAAAGCTACGTTCGCGCCGTGCTTGGCAAATATTTCGGCAATTCCTTTACCAATTCCTCTGCTTGCACCGGTGATGATGGCATTCTTTCCTTCTAAAAGCTTCATAATTATGATCTTGGTTAATAATTTGTTTTGAAGATTTTCAATTAAAATATTCCGTATCCGATAAAATCATTCAAATATAAGTAAACAGATTTCTTTTAAAACAGAAACCTCTTGAAATTGCTTCGAAAAGCAAGACAAGAGGCTTTTTTTATATTTAAAAAAATTATCCTTTTAAAACTTCGGCAACTTTTTTACCGATTTCCGCAGGAGAATCCACTACATGAATACCGCATGCTTTCATCACGGCTTTTTTGGCCTCGGCAGTATCTTCACTTCCACCAACAATTGCCCCGGCATGACCCATTGTTCTACCTTTTGGCGCCGTTTCACCAGCAATAAAACCAACGACTGGTTTCTTGTTTCCGCTTTCTTTGATCCAATTGGCCGCATCAACTTCCAACTGACCGCCAATTTCACCAATCATAACAATGATTTCCGTTTCTGGATCATTCATGAACATTTCAACAGCTTCTTTGGTGGTTGTTCCAATAATAGGGTCACCCCCAATTCCGATTGCTGTTGTAATTCCCAATCCTTGTTTTACAACCTGATCCGCAGCTTCGTAAGTCAGGGTTCCTGATTTTGAAACGATTCCCACCTTTCCTTTTTTGAACACAAAACCTGGCATAATGCCAACTTTTGCTTCACCCGGCGTGATCACACCAGGACAATTTGGACCAATCAATCTACAAGATTTGTGTTTGATATAATCAGAAGCCTTTATCATATCGGCTACTGGAATACCTTCCGTGATCGTAATAATTACTTTAATTCCGGCATCGGCAGCTTCCATAATT
>DASSWB010000012.1:0-2063 GCA_035705495.1 Salinimicrobium sp.
ACACGTTCCAAAATTCTGGAGGACACTTTTTTATTGACCATTTTTCCCATTACCGCACCAATTAAAAATCCGATGATAATGGGAATAGATCTTTCAATTTCAATATTGCCCAAAAAATAGTGACTTATGGATGCAGATAAACTGGTAATCACGATCATAAAAAGTGCGGTTGAGGTCGCAATTTTATGAGGCATTTTAAAAATCTTTATCATAATGGGCGTTTTCATGAATCCGCCGCCCACGCCGAACAAACCAGAAATTATTCCTGTGGCGATTCCGAAGAAACCGATCATCCAGGCGCTGATTTGGTAAGCGACAAAATGATTTTTGTTTTTAATGATAAAAGAAGGACTTACCTTATTGAGTTTATGAATTTTTGATCTTTTTTCTTCTTCCCGATCCTTTTCGGTTTTCCCCAACATCATTGAAATTCCTAAAGCCGAAACAAAAATGCAAAAAGCAATTTTTAAAGGTAACACAGGAACAATAGAAACTAAAATAGCACCTATAAAAGTTCCTACAACCACGGGTGCTTCCAGCATTAATCCTACCCTAAAATCAATCGTGCGGTTTTTAAGGCTCAAAATTGTGGAAAGTAAAGAAGAGGGAAAAAGCGCTATAATCACGGAACCTACGGCCAAATCCATCGGATAACCGAAAAACAGCATTAAAATCGGTACCAGAAAAATAGCACCACCAAATCCGGCGAGTGTACCCAAAGTACTCACCATTATACTTATTAAAAGTATAATTAAGAAGGTCATTTTTCAGTTTTAAAAAAACCGTTTTAAAACAGTTTCTATATTTCGGCGGAAGAAACTTCTGCGTTTCTGTCAATTTTTTTAACCAATCCTTGTAATACTTTTCCCGGACCAATTTCAACAAAATGCGTTGCTCCATCTGCAATCATATTCTGAACACTTTGTGTCCATTTCACAGGCGCCGTCAGTTGAAAAATCAAATTTTTCTTGATTTCATCAGGATTGGTAACAGCAAAAGTAGTCACGTTCTGATAAATCGGACACGTGGGCGTACTAAAAGTGGTTTCTTCAATTGCGGCGGCAAGTTCCTCACGTGCAGGCTCCATTAAAGGAGAGTGAAAAGCACCGCCAACAGGTAAAATCAAAGCGCGCTTTGCACCCGCTTCTTTCAGAGCCTCACAAGCTTTCTCAACAGCAGAATATTCCCCGGAAATCACTAATTGTCCAGGACAGTTGTAATTTGCGGCAACCACTACTCCATCGATATTTGCACAAATGTCTTCTACCAAATGATCTTCCATTCCGAGAACCGCAGCCATTGTGGAGGATTGAATTTCACAGGCCTTTTGCATCGCCAAGGCACGTTTATAAACCAATCTCAACGCATCTTCAAATTGTAAAGTTCCATTGGCCACCAATGCTGAAAACTCTCCCAAGGAATGACCTGCCACCATATCTGGTTTAAAATCGGCACCCAAGGTTTTACTTAATATTACGGAATGTAAAAAAACCGCGGGCTGCGTTACTTTAGTCGCTTTTAAATCTTCCACAGAACCTTCGAACATAATATCGGTGATCCTGAATCCCAAAATTTCATTGGCCCGCTCAAACAATTTTTTTGCTTCTGGAGAAGCGTTGTATAAATCCGAGCCCATTCCTACAAATTGGGCACCTTGACCTGGGAAAATATATGCTTTCATTGTTTAGATTTTGTACCCGCAAAAATAGGAAAATTAATAGAGTTTAAATTGATGGCAACCGAGCATCTTTTTAAACATCCAACCTGCCTTTTTCCCCAATGTCCATATTTTTCCCTGTGGCGGCGGAAATTCCCATTTTTAAAAGTGTCACATATTTATTCGATTTTGAATCCCAATAATAAGCATCGAGCGCGCGGACTTTTATCGCAGTTAGATTCGGATCATCGGGGCCTTCGAACCAAATATCGGTTTTGCTATTGTACATTTCCTTTAAAATCTGCGGATCGGTTGTAACCGTTGCTTTTCCATAGATACTGATAAATTCCATTTCAGAAGGATCACTGAACACTAATTGAATTTCATTGTCCTTGGAAATATTTTT
>DASSWB010000013.1:0-18104 GCA_035705495.1 Salinimicrobium sp.
AACCGTTGCCCCTGCACGAAGCAGCATTAAAGTGATATGATAGCCGATTTTTAAACGGGAACCCGTTACAACGGCGACCTGTCCGCTTAAATCGGCTGTTTGAAAACGTTTTGCGTAATTGAAATCCCCACAATCGGTGCACATCGTATCATAAAAATGATGCAGTTTGGTGTACATCGTCTTGCAAACATAGCAGTTGCGAGGCGTTGAAATAATCAATTCCTTTTCTTCCTCTTTTTTTAATTCTATAAGTTTTGGTGCAATAAATACAGTCGATTCCCGCGCACTGCGAATTCCAGTTTCCTTTCGTGCGTGTTTGTCACGTTCAAGTTGTTTTCTGCGCGCTGCTTTTTCAGAATCCTTTTTTCTTTTTGAAAATTCTACTTTATCCGGGCGGGATAATTTTCCGGCGACTTTCATCAAAGCGATGCGTTGTTCCTCCGGAAGCTCAAATATTTGGTTTGTATCATTCAACAACTGCTCCATCACAGCAATACAGGAGTCGATTTGCTCTTGATTTAATTTTGCTGCTTCATCTTCATTTTCAGAAATCATAATTCAATATTTGAGGGCGCAAATATAGTTATAAAAGATTCCGAAGAGAAAAAAACAAAGAATGTCATATTTCCTTCGGAGTCTATTGATGATTATTGATTTTATCAGCGGTTACTTTCGTCTTGCTCTTCATTGACATATTCCAGAATGTCACCAGGTTGACATTCCAAAACATTACAAATTGTTTCCAAGGTGCTGAATCTTATTGCCTTCGCCTTCCCTGTTTTTAGAATCGACAAGTTTGATAAGGTTAATCCAACCTTGTCTGAAAGTTCATTGAGCGACATTTTCCGCTGAGCCATTACAACATCTAAATTTACGATAATTGACATAGCTTAAACGGTTAAATCGTTTTCGTTCTGGATTTCAATTCCTCTTTTGAAAATGGTGGCAATCACATAAACTACAGCTGCCATTAAAATAAATGCTCGACTATCTACCCAATACTGATTGAGTTGATCAATTTCGTAGCCTCGATGCATTAAATTTTTTGCTGATTGTCTCGCCAATAAACTCAATAATCCTATAGATAAAGTGTAGTAGCTGATTTGTGCGATTTGATCGGAAACAAAACTGTTGAATGGTTTGGTCATATCCAGCTTGGTCAGCAGTCTGATGACGATATAAAACAAATATGCTTTTAAAATTGAAATAATCAAAATGAAGGAATACATACTGAAAAATGCTGATTTACTGCGTTTATACATTTCACTCAAATCCAAATCCTGATATAAATTATGAACAATTTCCGGTTTAAAAAAACTGAGTACAAAGTTGACAATTAAAGCGCCAGCTTCAATACACAAGCCGACGAAGATGACCCAAGCTACAACACTTAGGAATTTAAAGATGACGTTGTTTTTTTTTGACATCGTGATAAAATTTATAAGTTGATGCCGCAAATATAAATAAATATTTATCGAATTTCAATAAATATATTTTTATAATCAATAAAATATTAATCCAAGATCCAATAACATTCAGAAATCAAGTCCACGCAATGCGTCGGAAAATCCAAACACGGCTACGTTTATTTTGAGAATGTAAATTTAAAATGCGAAGATTTTTATCGTAATTGTTGGAATCGAAAAGTTATTCTTTCACAACCACCAAAGTAGCAACGACACCTGTGGTCAGGTTCCAGTAATCCATGGCCAAAAGGTTTCCGTTATCATCTGTGATTTGAAATGCTGCAGTATTCGGGCCGGAGGTACCCATATTCAATGCCTCAAATTGAAATTTATTGAATCCGCTGTTGAGTTCAAAAGTAAAACCTTGCCATCCGTGCCCCAACAAAACGTTTGCTTTGACTACTTTATCGTTCACATATACTTTTACGCGGTCGCCATCTACGTATTCGTGATCACGGTACATAATGGTCACGGTTTTTGAATTTGTTTTATAATCGCCTAAAAATGTATCACTTTTGTAAGATTCCCGTATCTCTTGATCTTTCTGAAGAAAACGAATCTCAACATTTGCAACATACTGATCGTAACCCGCATCTTTGGTTTTCATGTCAATTTTCTGCTCATTCGGATCCGTGAAACTTCTAGGAGTTGGCAGGGGCGTAAAACCTTTGTTCAATGTGGAGAGACTGTGATTTTCTGAAACTGAAAAATTTAGCGAGACGCTATTGGAAGCATCGGTTTCTTTCTCAATTTTTCCCAAACCTTCCAAAGAAATACTTCCAAAGGGATCATCCAATTGTGCGAATAAGGTGGACGAAAAACTGAATAAAATTACAAATAAAAAATACTTCATCATTCTTCTTTGGAACTGCAAATTAAAGGCAAAATTCAATAACGTAGCATCAGATAATAAATTATAAATTCAAACGCTATTTATTGAATTTCACTTTTTTCTTATTGCTCGGCCAAAACTTTTACCTTTTCCAAAGCTTTAGGAAAAGTTTCTTTAAAATAATCGGCATATTTTTCATCCACATCAAGAACGACTTCCAAGGTGGTTTTCCCATTTTCCGATTTCAGCTCATAATTTTCCATACAACCAGCCCAACCTTTTACCTTTTCACTTTCATAATCTTCATTGCCGTTAGCATCTATCATTCCCAAATGTTCAAATGACATGAACTCATTTTCTTTTTTCTGTGCAATTCTTGATACCATTCCTTCATTTTCAGCATTTACAAAAAGAATTTTGCCTCCTTCTTCCCAATCGGATTCTGCCCTGGAACCTTCACTAAAAACAGATGTCCATTGCGGATAGGTTTCAGCGCCCCATAAAATATTCCATACTTTGTTTTTTGGCGCATCAATCGTTGTTTTAAACATTTCTTTTTTCATAATTGAAAATTTTTTACTCCGTTCTTAAATGATTTCTGATTTTTTTTAATTGCTGAATATGTCTTTCCGTATGGACGGTATGAAAAGCCAACCATTCATACCGAGTAAATTCACCGTATTTAGGCATGGCAAAATCAACACATAGCAGGGATAAATCCTCATTTTCGAGTATGTCTTCAAATTCATGAATTCGTTTTTTTAAATCGGAAATCAACTCGCTTTTTTTAATCGTATCTGCCGTCGGTTTTATAGATTCGGGGGATTCCATCTTGATTTTTAAATCGGAAAAAGTGGATTCAAACATCGTAACTTTCTCATTTTTCGCTCGGTTTACTGTTTGGGTTGTTCCTCGTAATATTTCGACCGATTTGTAAGATTTATATAAATGATCGCCCACCTGCCCTGCTGTCCAACTCCCGTCAAATGGAACCGTATTGAGTTCGTTATTACTGAACGATTTTAAAATTTCTATAAATTCGTCGGTAGTTTGTTGAAACCTTTCTTTTACATCGCTCATAATCCAATTTTAAGTATCAAAATTATTTTTCATTTTAATGAAAGAGCATAAATTTACGGAAATATCATGAAAAATAATCTTAATGATTTCTATTAAAAATAAAAAAATGCTGTTAGATCAGTAATCAATATACCTATGAAAACCACCAATTATTATAACAGTTTTATTGAAGTTGCAGAAGATTGTCCTGTTTCCAAGGCAGAAATTCCGAAGCAAAAAGGAGAAAATAAATCGATCCCACTTTTACAATATGAGATGATCTTTGTGAATCCCTATAAATTCACTTCGGACGATGTGCTGTTTGAAGTCCACCGAATCCGTAAAAACCGGTTGAACAATTCCGACGAAAGAAACTTGTTTTTTTCAAAACCGCAGGCTTGTTTCCGAGCTTCCACATTGCCAAAAAGATATGGCTGGGGAGTTCATTTCAATGCTGAAGGAAAAATGGCTTTATTTTCAATGGAATCCGAAGCATACAAGAAATTAAAAGAAGACAAAAGCATTAAACTTTATACGGCAATGCGATCAAAAAGGGCGAAAAAATGATGGGAATCAATCATTTAACTACATTTTAACCCTGAGTTATTATTGATAGTTCCGTCGAATTCTTAAATTCAGAAAAAAAGAACTAAGATGGAAAAGGACAATGATAATACCCGAAATAAGCATTTAAAAGCTGAAGAAAAATCAGACAATAAATTACCCTACAATCCAGACATTACCGAAGAGGATAAAAATATGCTGCACGAAAAGGGACAAAGTATGGATACCGGTAGAGATAAATTTTTGGCCGAACGCGAAGAACCGGTGAATTTTTCGAGAGATGATTTGGACATTCCAACTGGTGAAAATGATGATCCTTCAAACAAAAACAAGAAAATTCCCGATGAAGAAAATGAGCAATTTGAACGAAGGGGTAGCAGAACCGATAAAGATGTCAGCAAGAGTGGACCAGACAAAATAATAGATGATGATACCGAGGATTATTCCTAAACCCTTCTTTTATGAAGATCAAAAAACGCCAATTCGGCGTTTTTTTTGGTTCTAAAAAATACGCTACTTTTAACTTTTTAAATTCATTGTATGCAGATTCACGATTTATCCCAACAAAATTCAATATTAAATCAATTTATTTCCGAAATAAGAAATACTGCTGTACAAGCAGATAGAATGCGGTTTCGACGAAATATTGAACGGATTGGTGAAATAATGGCGTATGAAATGAGCAAGGAATTAAGTTTTGCCGATACTACGGTTTTGACTCCATTGGGCGAAGCAAAAATCCCACTTCCCCAGGAAGATATTGTAATTTGTTCCATTTTACGCGCCGGATTACCATTGCATACAGGATTGTTGAATTATTTTGACAAAGCCGAAAATGCGTTTATCTCTGCCTACAGAAAACACAATGAGAACAATGAGTCTGAAATTATTGTTGAATATTTTGCTTCCCCTTCTCTTTCTGGAAAAACACTCATTTTGGCAGATCCGATGTTGGCAACGGGTCATTCCCTAATTGCGGTTTACAAAGCCCTTCAAAAATTTGAGGCGCCCAAGGAAATTCATATTATGGCTGTTATTGGTGCGCGACCCGGAATTGAATTTGCCGCCAAGCATTTACCGGAAAATTGTCACCTGTGGATTGCCACGATTGATGATAAACTCAATGATAAAGGCTATATCGTACCAGGACTTGGTGATGCTGGGGATTTGGCTTATGGAACAAAATTGTGACAGCGTTTAAAAACGTCATTGCAAACGGGGAATTCATTGCGAGAGAAGCGAAAAACTCATAAGGAGCAGGGACATGAAAGTAGGACCACGAACAATGTTTTTAGTTCTGTACAAAGAGATTGCCACGTTTTTCGAAAATGAAAAACTCGCAATGACGGTGGAGACTACTCACAAGCAAAAGATTGCCACGTTTTTCGAAAATGAAAAACTCACAATGACACACGGAATGACTGTTTAAAACGGATATCCAATTCCCAAATTCAACACAGGACTTCCAAAATTGAAGTTCCAGCGTTCGCCTTTGTCTAACCACGGTGTATGCATTGGAGCGGCCAAATCCAAACGAAGCACGAAACCTTGAATGTCCAAGCGCACTCCCACTCCTATTCCTATACCCAGTTCCGTGATGAAATCCGAATCAAATTCGCCCCCCGGCAAATAAACGACATCACTTGAATACCAAACATTTCCTGCATCGGCAAAAACAGCTCCTTTTAAAAATGCAACCAGTGGAAACCTGTATTCAACATTCGCTTCCAACCTAATATTTCCTGCCTGATCAAAATAGGCACCGCCACTTTCCTCTGGATTATAACTTCCCGGTCCTAAAGCCCGAATATGAAAGGCGCGAACGCTATAAGGCCCGCCAGAAAAATATTGTTTTGTAAAAGGCATCACTTCAGAGTTCCCATAAGGCATTCCGTAACCGGCAAATAATCTTGTGGCAATAACCTGATCATTTCCCATATTGAAATGATATCTTAAATCGACATCCAATTTGGCGTATTGTGCATACTCGAGGTCAAAGACTTTTCCAGGTTCACCATTTTCCGATTTTTTGCTGAACAAACTCAAGGTATTCCCCGCAACATCCAAATTTGAATTTAGAAAAAACTGGTGTTTGTCCTCAGTATCTATCATTCCGTTGTATGTGAAGGAATACAAAATCCCTCCGATAAATTGCTGCCGAAAACTATTTTCCAAATATGGATTGTCTTCCAGGATTTCCGTAAAATCGGACGTTACGCGACCAAGATTGATGTAACTTACGGAAACCGGACTGAAATCGTGCGTAATGTATCGATTTGATCGCCAGGTATAACCATAAAGTGCGGTGACAGAGTGCATTCGGAATAATTCTGTCCGACTCAAATAATCCAAGCCCAAACTCATTTTGGTTTTCGGAATTGAATATTTGAAAAGTTCGGTATCGGTATTGATGCGGATTGGGAAAATGATCCGTGGAAAAATCAAATCGGCTTTGGCGCCCAAATGTATACTGCTCAGGCTTCTACCGCTCCCCGATTGCCATTCATACCCAAATTGTGCGCCCAAATTAAAAACTTCTCCACCGTGAAAAAAATTCCGATTTGAGTAGGTCAATGCCAAATTCGGCCCCATAAAATCATTCGATTTGGTTACTGCTTGTAATTCTGCACGTATTGCGCGTCTTGGCAAAGGTGAAAGGAAAATATTGGCTTCCAAATAAGATATGGAATCAGTGGCCAACGAGTCTATCTCATCATACCTGATATTCACAAACTTATAAGCCCCAATTGATGATAGTCGCCTGCTAGTATTTCTGGATGCTTCCGGATTGTAAAATTCCCCTTCATCGATTAGGATATAGGGTTCCAATCTTTTTGGTTTGAAAAAATTATCGTTTTGGATGAAATTTTTATTTTCCAAACGTACCGTATCTCTTGCAACCGTGTCACTTTCAATGACATAATAAGGGTAAACATTAACCTCTTTAATTTTATAGGGAACAATTGCTTCTTCCGGAACATCTTTTTTCAGTCTTAAAAAAAGATCGAATTTTTTATTGTTGTATTGATTCGTATCGGCTTCAAAAATCAGTAATTCCGGATTAAAATTATAATATCCCACCGATTTCAATTCGGCGTCAATTCTTTCACGTTCCGCTTTAAATGCTGCCAAATTGAAGCGCATTTTGGGAGTGATAAAAGTACTTGGAGGCAAATTTTTGATTTCTTGATAAATCAAAAGCGAATCTTCTGCCTCAATTTCATAATAATCGTTCGCCATTAAATAAGGATCGGCCAAATTGACCTGGTAAAATGCGCTGGCGATTTTCTTTTTTTCGAATTCATTCATTTGAGAAGCCACATCACTATAAAAATAACCGCTATTTTCCAATCTGTTGGCAATTACATCTTCAACTCGTTGCAATTCAATATCGGAGGCATAAACGGGCTCTTCGCCAAATTTTTTATTCAACCATTTATTGATGAAACCCGGGTTTTCTTTTTGTGCTTTATAATGAAAGTACAATCCTGGGCGCATTCCCAGAAATTTTGTGTTGGGTTCTGGGCCAAGGACTGGTTCGAGCTCCTTTTCCAACTCTTTTATAGGTGCATTTTCATCTTCAGCGGTGATTTCAACTGTTGCGCCCGTATATAATAATTCTTCTTCAGGAATGAATTTTTTCGCATTACAGGAAAGCAATAGCGATAAAAAAAGCATTCCGAAACAAATTTGTATGACGCGTGTTTTTTTCAATTTAAAAAATGATTAATCAATATTTAATTTTCTGTTTTCGTTGTTTCCACTGGCACTTCTTCGGTTCGTCGGAAACTGGCCCACAATTCCCGGAACTTGTTGAATTCTTTCGTAAATAATAAAGCAATCCCGTTAATGATGATTTGGCCATCAATTACATTTTCAAAGGTATTTTTTCTGAATCCACGAATTCTGAAACGACCGTCTTCGGTGATTAAATAGGCGATGCTCACATTCCCGATAATAGGGGTATTCTCATCTTGAACAACATCCCTTCCTTGGATATCGACTTCACTTCCAACCCGCACCACGAGTCGTTCATCCATAAAGGTTTTTTGTGCGGCAATATCCAATTGTGTACGTTCTTGCGGTGTGCTTCCTTGATAATCAGTGAAGCTGTCAATCCCAAAATCGACGGTAAAACCTGAATTGTTCAATAAATCATTTGAAAGTAAATTCAGTTGATCCGATAAAGCATCATTTAAATTATCGCGTGCTACGGCCACAGTTCCGCCCCCGCTTCCATCCGTTCCCGCTGCAGGATAAAATCGGTTTAAAACCAACAAAGAGAACACTTGCTTGTTCATTTCCTGTTCCTGTTCGTTCAACTGCTGAATTCTGCCGTAAACTTGTCCGCCAAGTGAACCACGTTCATTTTCATCCATTCCCAAACCAAAAGACAAAACCGGACTTGTAAGTGTTCCATCGACATTTAGGAACACCAAAAATTCCATTTCTTGTCTGAAACTATCCTGAATTGAAGGATCGGCTCCCGAAATGCGTGAAGCCATCAGGGACGATGCAGAAGTTTCCACTTCATAAGTCGCCTGAACATCCAGTTGCGCATCATAAGGATCTCCAGACCAATTAATACTGCTTCCTTCCACAATTTCAAATCGGCGATTTACCAAACTGTAAAGATTAATTTCGTAATGTCCGCCGCTCATCACATATCGTCCAGACAGTGTTGTGCGACCATTGGGATAAATGTCGAAAACGAGATCACCTTCGCCTATAATCTGCAAATTATCGCCTGTTTCTTCATTGATTATAATATTGATTGTTGAGCCTTCTTCAGCAGAAATATCCGCATTCAAACCAAAACCCCTCATTATATAAGATTCTTCCGTGGTTTGCGTCAGGATATTGTCTGGATTTTCTTTGTTTACAAAAATGATCACGCCTTCCCTACTCTCCACAGCAATTTCTGCGGGCGGAATCACGTAAGTAAATTTACTTTCGGAATCGATATTTAAATCCATATTAATTTTCGGAAGATTCAAATCGCCCGTCAGGCTTCCGTTCGCGTCAACAATAGCGGTTCCGTAATACAGTTCGTTATCTTCTTCTGTTGAATGTAATAAGGTGAAATTCGTTGTGTCAAAAGTCAAATCGAAACCAGGGTTCAGATAATCTTGGGTTGTTACCTCACCGTTTATCGTTAAACTGCTGTTGTTTTCGTCTTGAAGGTCGAAATCCTCAAAATATATTTTTTCGGTGTCAAATTTTAAATTTTCATCTGGAAGCACAAAAGGCGCGTTCAACATATTCACCGTAAAGGCGGCATTGTTAAAATGAAGATTTCCTTGATAAACGGGTTCCGTAAAAGTTCCAGCAAGTGTGAAATCACCTGAAAAACTTCCTGAGGTTTCGCTCAATGCACCTAAAGAAAATCCTTCCACCACAATCATTTCGACTTTATTCAACTGTAATTCGGTGTCCCACATAGGTCCTTCTTCCGTGGCGTAAAAACGTCCGTTCAAATCCAAATCCACATTTCCTTCTTTTATGGCAAGGTCGAAATCGTAATTTTGTCCACCTAAATAATCGGTATCGAGCATTAAATTCCCGATGGGAACTTGCATTAATTCCAGATTATTGATATCCACATTTGCAATAAAACCAGTACTTCCATAAGGATCAACGATGTTTAGCTGTCCTTTTAAGTTTCCGGAACCAATGGATTTATCGGGATTTAGATAATTCAAAATATTGGCCAAATTAAAATTCCCAAAATTGATGCTGATTTGATCCTTTCCGCCAGAATCATTGTTTACAATTTCCAAAAATTCATTTTGGTTCGATAATCGGAAATCGGTGAAATTGGCTGCTTCGCCTGTAAAAACAATTTGATTGGATTCGGGAATTTGCCATTTTTCATTTCTGAAAATAACTTCGGAAGGATTGATGTGAAAAAATAAATCGCCGTTGTTCTTACGGATTTCCGATTGTATCCGCAACAAAGTAGAATCCTGATGAACCGAAATCAAATCGAGGTTCAGGGCACCGTTTTCTATACTCCCGTTAAGGGCAGTTTGTTTAATGGCCAGCGCGCCGTAATTGATTTCCTGAAAATCAAAAACCATATTAAAATTATCCCTTTGCGATTTCAAATCGAGCGATAAACTATCAAGGACAATTCCGCGATAATCGATTAAAGGCAGTTTGATATCAGCCAATAATTCCCTTTTTTTCTGATCGAAATCTACCGCAATTTTTAAAGTATCCATATTGTTCAATCCGGTCATAAAAACTTCGTCGAGAATTGGTTGTTGGCGGATTTCTGCCCGTAATTGAAGGTTTATCGGATTGAGAATTGTATCGGTTGAAACATTCTCCTCAAGCAAATTTTTATAATGTTCCTGAAGTGCATTTGCAAACGAAGCTGGATCGGTGTTGGATCTTAAATGCAAATCAATTACTTGGTTTCTGATATCCATTGCGGTCGAATCTGGACGCACGCGCGTCGACAACCCAAAATCGCCAAGTAAATAGGTTTCTTGGGCATAAACCGCCACACCGTCTATAATTTCAGCATTCATATCAAAACTATTCAAATTTCCTTTAAATGAAGCATCAAAATCGAATGCCGCCCGAATATCACGATTGGTGAATCCCAAACGCTGTAGATTCACGCCAATCATATCCAAATCCATATTGATTTTTGGAGCGACGGAATCCAGAACCACATAACTTTCCATCTCTACA
Organism: Salinimicrobium sp.; assembly: GCA_035705495.1. Classification (GTDB taxonomy): domain Bacteria; phylum Bacteroidota; class Bacteroidia; order Flavobacteriales; family Flavobacteriaceae; genus DASSWB01. Next base: position 10,624 of record DASSWB010000013.1, read on the forward strand.
TTGATGTTGTCATCTTTGTAATCAGAATTTACAAATCCACTTCCGTTTTCAATTTCGCCGTCAATGTGCCAATCTTTGATTTCATATTGATTGAGTTGCAGACTGTTGATGTTTGCGTCTAAAGTCGCATCCAAATGATTCACGTTTTCCCCTTCGCCCGAAGCACTCACTGTCACGTTCAATTTTCCCAATTTTTGATTTTGAAGAATATTCCCCAATTCTAAATCAATGGTTTGCAGATTCGCGTTGAAAGCCAACATATTTTCATTTTGGAAATTTCCGTCAATCAAAATCTGGCCTTCCGAAGTTTTTAAATCGGCATCTGCGGTAATATTTTTGAGATTTCCTTTTACGGAAGCGTTTAAAACCAGTCTTTCTGGAAAATTGATACCCAAAGAATCGGTGGGCACGAAAAGATTGATGTCATTTCGATTTGTTGCGATTTTTAGATTCGGAAAATTAAATGTAAGTCGGTCGATATCCATTGGGTTCCGAAGCATTCCCGAAGCTACTATTGAAGTCCGTCCCCAATTGGCGTTGGCAACAGGAATTTGAAGTGCGGCAATGCTACCCTCGGCATTTAATCTTCCAGTAATATTTCGACGACTGAGCGTTCTTAAAATGTCGTTATTCCTTAAATGAGGTTGAAATACGAAAAGATCTTCCAGAGAAACATCAAAAAAATCCAGATTGGCATCGATTCTGGCATTTTCGGGATTTTCAATAAAATTTTGAATTGAACTGTAACTTGCGGCAAGATTTCCTTCAATATAATTGGCATTTAAATGCAGCACCAAATCCTCAAGCTTCAAATTTTGATCGTTTACATTGGTTTTAAAATGTAGTTCATTCAAATAAATTCCGCCAGTCTCCACAAAGGTGAATTCATGCACATTGGCACCAAGTTTTTCATCTTTAAAAAAAACATTTTCCGCAATGAGTTCAATTTCTTCAATTTCGATGGCATTCGGATCAAAAACATTTCGGTTGATTTCTGTTCCATTATTGATGAAAACAAATTTGTTCTGATGCAATTCAATTTCGTCCAACTCCAGCCAAAGATCTGGCCAAAACGATTGATTTTCAACCAATTTTTCTTTTGAACTGACTTCTGCATCATTTAAAGTTTTGGTTTTGATTAAGACTTCTGAATTGTTCAAAACCAAACTATTAACATCGAAAACATTATGTTGAAAATCGGCTTTTGGCAATTCAATTTTCAAATCTTCAAAATCCATTTCGGCAATCATTCCGGCTGGGACGGATTCGAAATTGACAGCTACATTTTCCAATTCCAAAAATTCAACGCTAAAAGTCGGCAACGGTACTTCCTCGGCATTTGGATCTGGAACAAAAGGAACTTGTTTAAAGTTAACAACCGAATTAGAAACCTTCCCTTCAAAAGCACTGAATTTCATACTGTCCAAATCCATTTCGCGCATTTCAAGATCGAGTTGCGAAACGTCGTAACTACTTTCTATTCCCAGTACGGCATCGTTGTAAACAACATCAAAATCTGAGAGGGAAATTTCTCCTAATCGAAACTGCTGGGACTGTATTGTATCTTTCTGGACAACATTAGTCGTATCAGCAGGCATCATCGCATCAATCAAAAACTGAAAATTAAAACCTTCAATCGTATCTTTTCGGATAATATTTGCCCTCACGCCATTCCAGTCAACCGAATTAACGCTGAGACCGTGTCCCTTTATTAACGGCAGTAGCGGAATATCGGCCTCAAGTTCTTGGGAATATATTAAAGTATCACCTTTTTCATCTTCAATATAGAGTCCGTCAACAAAAAGGTTTCCAGAGAAAGTCAGGAAAATGCGATCGACTTCAATAACGGTTCCGGTTTCATTGGTAATACTGGCTATAAATTTATCCTTGATAATATTCTGTCCCCACGGACTTCGTACAAATAGTATGACGAGCAATAAGAAAATAATAATACCGAAGAGAATTTTTGCAAATACCTTCAATGCTTTGTATTTCCTTTTTTTTTCTGATTTTGCTTTCAAGCCGTTAGAAAATTACTCTTAATATCAAATTTATTGTTTCTGAAGTTTAATAGGAACAGGATTAAGAATTTCTTAGCATTAGAATTTAAAAAATGATAATCTTCCGTTAAAACACAAAAACAGAATTTAGCTTTTGTATAAATTCGAATTTACTAATCAAATTTTTCATCAAGACCAAAGGGTTTTGAATTTGAATTTAAATCTTAAACTATGAAAAAATTATTGACAGTCAGTATTTTGGCTTGTACGCTTTTGGTTTCCTGTGTTTCCAAAAAGAAATATGTGGAACTTGAAGAAAACTACAACAACACGAGAAGCAACCTTCAGCAGACGCAAGTGGAAAAAGAAGCGTTGGAGGAAAAACTTGGAGCCATCGAAGCAAGGGTTTCAGATTATAACGCGAAGATAAATTCCTTGAAAGATGAAAATGAGCAAAAGCTGGAAATGAACGATTTAACTGCGATGTCCAATGCGCACAAGAAAAAAATGCGTGAGACATTGAAAAACGTTGATTCCGAAAAATTAAAGAATGCAAAAACATTGGAAGATTCGATCAATATCGCGGTTTCCCATAATTTGATGCAATCTATTGGCGGTGGAGAAAATGAAGATATTGACATTACGGTTGATAAAACCGTGGTAATGATCAATGTTTCAGACAAATTACTTTTTAGAAGCGGAAGTTATCAAGTGAACCGTGCTGCTTATCCATTATTGGAAAAACTTGCTGCGGTAATCAATTCCGAACCAAGCATGGAAGTCATGATAGAAGGTCACACCGATAATAAAAAAATTGTTGAAGGATCTCATTTACAAGACAACTGGGACTTAAGTGTTAGACGGGCAACTGCGATTGTAAGATTGCTTCAAAACAGATTTGATGTCGCTCCCGAAAAACTGATCGCCGCGGGAAGAAGTAGTTTTCATCCTCTAACGGATAACGATTCAGCTGAAAATCGTGCGAAGAACAGAAGAACAAGAATTGTGATTCTCCCTAATTTGGATAAATTTTTAGCTATGTTGGATTCTGAAGCGAGAAACAATACCGCAACAGATAATTCCGACGAGATGAACAATACCGATATGGATGACGAAATGAACGATTAAATTTAATTGAATGTTTGAAAAGGCGATGTGAGAACATCGCCTTTTTTATTTTTTAAAAAGCCTACTCCATTTTTGAATGTGCTTCCAAATCCTCGGATAAATCCAATTTTCTCAATTTTGGAAAAGAAATTGCTGTATAAATCGTTGTGAGTACAGTAATTGTACCTCCAAAAACAACCGCAGTCACAGTACCCAATAATTTAGCGGCCAATCCACTTTCAAAGGCACCGAGTTCATTTGAAGAGCCCACAAATATTGAATTCACCGAAGCCACTCGTCCGCGCATATGGTCTGGGGTTTTTATTTGCAGGATTGTTTGTCGGATAACCATCGAAATTCCATCAGTGACGCCGCTTAAAAACAATGCAATCAGTGAAATCCAGAAAATTTCGGATAAACCAAAAGCAATGATACAAACCCCGAAAGAGAAAACAGCAATCAGAAGTTTCCTTCCAGCCATTTTGTTCAACGGAAAATGTGCGACCGCCATCATGGTTACAAAAGCACCCACTGCCGGTGCAGCACGTAAAATTCCGAAGCCTTCCGTACCGACTTCCAGAATATCCTGCGCAAAAATTGGAAGTAGCGCTACGGCACCACCAAAAAGCACCGCAAACATATCCAAGGAAATAGCTCCCAAAATAATTTTGTTGTTAAAAACGAATTTCACTCCTTCTTTTAAACTGTCAAAAACAGGTTCTCCAATTTTGGGATTCAGGATAGGCTTTGATTTCACGAAAGAAAGAATCAATATTGCCACCAATGCAATTCCTATAATTATGCTCATTGACCAATGTACACCAATCCATGCAATGGCAAATCCCGCCAGTGCCGGTCCCAACACTTCCCCTACTTGCCAAACCGAACTGCTCCAAGTTGCGGCGTTGGGATAAAGCTTTTTAGGCACGACCAAAGAAAATAATGAGAACATGGTAGGTCCCATAAAAGCACGGACGATCCCACCGCAAAAGACCAAAAAGTAAATCGCGTAGATAATATTCTCAGAATCAAAACCACTGGTTACTTTGGGCCAGGTAAGAAGAAATAGTCCCGTGCTGATGCAGAGAAAACCTAAAACACATGCCAAAAGCATTTTTTTCTTTTCTTTTTGATCTACAACGTGTCCGGCGAAAAGGGCTAGAGAAACGGCTGGAATCACCTCCATTAAACCAATCAATCCCAAAGAAAAAGGATTTTTCGTGATGCTGTAAACTTCCCATTCAATCACGACAAATTGCATGGACCAAGCAAAAACCAAAGCAAAGCGCACGAGAAGAAAAAGATTAAATTCCCTATATTTCAGCGCCGCATACGGATCATTCTTCATTTCATTTTTTTTGCCCGACAAAATTAATCAGTGTCGGCGGATTAAAATCAATTTTACGAAAGAATTATTTTATTTTCGTGGCGCTCCCAAAAGTAAGGATAATGAAAATGAAAATTTTAATTGTTGGTTTTGTCTGGCCCGAACCCAAATCTTCAGCTGCTGGTCAGCGCATGATGCAATTAATTGATTTTTTCATTTCTGAAAATTACGAAGTTGTATTTGCAACCACTGCTATTCCTACTCCTCATAGGGTGAATCTTTCTGAAATGGGCGTTAAAGCTGAAACAATTGAACTAAATAATCCGAGTTTCGATCTTTTTTTGGAGAAATTGCAACCAAATATTGTTTTGTTCGACCGATTTATGATGGAAGAACAATTTGGTTGGCGCGTATCACAGATTTGCCCCAAGGCTTTGAAAATTCTGGATACTGAAGACCTTCATTTTTTGCGTAAAGTCCGACAAGAAGCTTTTTTAAAAAATAAAAAAACGGATGATCTTCTTTTTGAATCGGAAGTGGCGAAACGGGAAATTGCGAGTATTTTTCGATGTGACTTGAGTTTGATTATTTCTTCCGAAGAAATTAAGATTTTAAAGGAAAAATTTCAGGTGCCAGATTATTTGTTGTTTCATCTCCCTTTTATGATTGAAGAACTTACGGAAACGCAAACTGCTGATTTACCGAGTTTTGAAAAACGTGAACATTTTATTTCCATCGGAAATTTTAGGCATGATCCAAATTGGGATGCTGTCTTATATTTGAAGCAGCATATTTGGCCTTTGATTCATAAGAAGTTGCCTGAAACCGAAATGCATATTTACGGAGCCTATCCTCCCAAGAAAGCAACAACGCTAAATAATTTGAAGGAAAATTTTTTGATAAAAGGATGGGCTGATAGTTCGGAAAACGTCATTAAAAACAGTCGGGTTTTATTGGCGCCTTTACGTTTTGGTGCGGGGTTAAAAGGGAAACTGGCCGAAGCCATGCAATTTGGTACTCCTTCCGTGACCACGACAATCGGTGCTGAAGCGATGAGCGAAAATGATAAATGGAATGGTTTTATTGAAGATAGTCCTGAAAAATTTGCCAAAAAAGCAGTTGAACTTTACCTCAATGAAAATCTTTGGGAAAAAGCACAAAAGAACGGCTTCGAAATACTCGATTTTTCATTTTCAAAAAAAAAGCTTCAACAATCATTCAAGGAACGAATTGATGAAACTTTATTAGACAAGGATCAAAACAGATCCCGAAATTTTACTGGGGCCATGTTACAGCATCACATGCTTAACAGCACCAAGTATTTATCAAAATATATAGAAATTAAAAATAAAATGGAGAAGTAAACGTGGTTTACTTGTCGAGTTTAACACGAATCGCGTTCAAACCTTTTTTACCTTGTTCAACTTCAAAAGTCACTTTGTCGTTTTCCTTGACATCATCTTCAAGACCGTTAATATGTACGAAAATGCTTTCTTGCGAACTTAAATCTTTTATGAAACCGTAACCTTTGGATTCATTGAAAAAAGTTATTTTCCCTTTTCTGATTGGATCTTCTTCTTCAATATCTTCACGTTTTGGAACGCCAATTTCTATACTTTCGGCTTCAACTTTTATTTTTTTGGAAGGATCTGGTGGTGTAGATGATAAAAATCCATTTTCATCAACATAAGCAAACATTTCATCGGAAGGGTTGTTCTTTCTCTCTTCTTTCTTCTTTGCTTTCTCTTCCCTTTTTTTGATTTTCTTCTTTTCTCTTTCGTTTTTGCTATATGTTTGTTGTGATTTTGCCATAAATACCTGCTAGTTTTTTTAAAATGAATATTTTACAAAGATAAGGCTTTAAGTTCCTAAATAAAATTTTTATTTCTCCCTGCTTTCCGAAGAAAAATTGGTCTCCAACTTAAAGTTTTCACAATCCTTTTTTTACATCCTCGGTAATCAATTAAATTTAATGAAAAAGAAAAAATGAAAAATATTTTCAGGGCAATCCTCGCAGGATGGGGAGCAAAAAAATTAGGCGGAGGATGTGGATGCATCGGAATTATAGTGGTGTTCATTGTGCTTTGGTGGTTATTGGGAATGGTTGGTTTTTGATCAATGAAAAAAATAACCCAGCCCCACAGCAAAAAGAATGATTCCGTACACGTAATGTTCAAAACTTACATTCAGTAAGGTTTTCGATTTTCTATAATTGTAAATGAACAAAATACTCGCCAGAAATGTGGTGATGGGCGCTACCCAATTCGCATAAATAAGATGGGTAAAACCAAAAATGAAGGCATTGGCAAAAATAAGAAGCAATTTATCTCTAAAAACAATGGGAAACCTGTGGAAAAAATACACCCTATAAATGAGTTCCTGGGGAATCACCGACGCCACTGGATAAAGAAAAAATGTGATTAAAAATCCTATGGGTTCCTGTTCTATATAATCAAACAACAGATAGGTATAGAACCACCACGTAAATGCAATGACCAAAATGGTGATGACAAAAAGCCTTAACAGACTTTTCTTGAACTGATCTATATTAAATGAATACAGAATCTTCTTGTCGAAGGTTTCATCATTAAGCAGTAAAATGGCAAAAAAAATGGCCAAAAGTATTAAAGGAATAATTTTTAGCCATCCTTCCAGAATGTAAAATTTCAGTAAAAGTGGAACTGCAATATATAAACCTAATAATTCGAAAATTTTATATTGACGGGAATGGTAAATTTTTTTAAAGTTCATTTTTAGTTTTGGTGACAACTTCAATAAAAATAAAATTTTACCTCTGAGCCGGCAACATTATAAGAAACAATTAACCTTTACAACAAGCGCTCCCCACATAAATTATTATCTTTAAGATGAAATGAACTACCTCGATGCGAGCATCGGAAGTATCAAATTCCAAAAAAAACAAATTCCAAATTCCAAAAAGGAAAACACAATGCCAGTATCGGTGAATTAAACCTTAAAAGATTAAAATTTTGCTCTATGGAAAAAATATCGGTTCAGGATATAGTTTCAAACCATAAAAATTCAGG
>DASSWB010000014.1:0-7272 GCA_035705495.1 Salinimicrobium sp.
ATTATCAATCCCAACCTCATGTTCAACGTCATTGACGAAATGATGGTAAAATGGGAAACCGAAAAAGAGATTCATCAAAATGTGCTTCAGTACAAGAAAAAGAGAAATGAACTCAACAAAAACAATGAAGAATACGAGTTCGATCTCGAATTTCAAGAGAATTTTTTAACCTTTTTGGAGGAAGCGACAGCAGCAATCCAGAAATTAAAAAAGAATATTATCAATAAATCAAACCAGCAAAACCTACAAAACAGATGAAAAAAATAAAATTTTTCGGTTTCTTCCTGACCGCCATATTAATGATGTCCTGTGGGAAAGATCAAAACGGACAACAACAAGCACAGGGACCAGTTCCCTATCCCGTGATTGAAGTTCCAACAAAAACAGTAACGGGTTATACGTCTTATCCGGTAAGCATAGAAGGAACCATAAATAGTGCGGTGCGAGGAAAAGTACCTGGATATATTACGCAAGTATTGGTAGACGCTGGACAACAAGTACGAAAAGGACAGTTGCTTTTTAAACTGGAAACCCAATCCTTATCACAAGAAGCGGGTGCAGCGCGTGCGAATGTAAATGCGGCTCAAGTGGAAGTCGACAAATTAAAACCTTTGGTGGAAAAAGGTATTATCAGTTCGGTGCAATTGGAAACGGCAAAAGCACGTTTGGCGCAAGCTCAGGCTGGATACAATAGTATTGCAGCAAGCATTGATTATTCAAATATAAAAAGTCCGGTTGACGGGTATGTGGGAACCATCAATTTCAGGGAAGGTACATTGGTGAGTCCGAATGATCCGACTCCGCTTACCACGGTTTCAGACATTGATGAAGTTTATGCATTTTTCTCAATGAACGAAAGGGATTATTTAGATTTCATTCAAAATGCTGAGGGAGAAACAATTTCAGAAAAAATAAAAAATTTCCCTCCTGTTGAATTGCAATTGGTAAACGGCGAAATTTACAAACATGAAGGCACGATTGAAACCGTGAGCGGCCAAGTTGATCCATCAACCGGAACCGTGAGTTTCAGGGCAAAATTTCCAAACCCAAACAGAATTCTGGCCAATGGGAATAGCGGAAACATTAGAATACCCAAAGTTTACGAAGATGTTCCCGTAGTTCCGGAATCATCAACTTTTGAACAACAAGGGAAAGTTTATGTTTATCAGGTTCAAGGCGATTCCGTGGCAATTTCAAAAGTAGTTGACGTACGAGATCGTGTCAATAATCTAGTAATTATTTCAGGAGGTATTGCGCCAGGAGAAAAAATCGTGGCCAAAGGAGTGGGGAAACTTAGAAATAGCACGCCGATAGCACCTCAACCAGTTGCTTTTGACAGTATTGCACAACCTTATGAAACAGTTTTTAAATAAGAACTACCTATGTTAAAGAAATTTATTGACAGACCTGTATTATCTACAGTTGTCTCCATCGTTATATTAATATTGGGGATTTTGGGAATCACAACACTTCCCATCACCCAATATCCTGACATTGCACCACCTACGGTTCAAGTTTCTGCCAGTTATCAAGGAGCAAACGCTGAAACTGTTTTGGAAAGTGTGATTATTCCCATCGAAGAACAGATCAATGGTGTAGAGGGAATGACTTATATTACCTCCTCTGCCAGTAATAGTGGAAGGGCCAGTATTCAAGTGTTTTTTGAACAGGGCGTAGATCCGGATATCGCAGCAGTAAACGTACAGAATCGTGTAGCACGTGCGACCCCATTGCTCCCAAGAGAGGTGACGCAATCTGGAGTTACAACCCAAAAGGAGCAGACTAGTGCTTTGATGTTCATGACGGTGATGTCAGAAAATGAGGAATATGACGCGACCTTCATCCAAAACTACCTGAATATCAATGTTCTTCCAGAATTAAAAAGGATTAATGGTGTTGGAGATGTTCGTGTTTTTGGGTCTAAAAATTACGCGATGCGGATTTGGTTGCAGCCAGATAAATTAGCTGCTTACAATCTAATTCCATCAGATGTGACCGCGGCAATCAACGAACAAAGTTTGGAAGCCGCAGCCGGATCATTAGGTCAAAACAATGCGGAAGCTTTCGAATATGTAATCAGATATGGCGGTCGTTATACCACTGCGGAACAATACAGCGATATAATTATCAAATCCCTTGGAAATGGAAACTTCCTTCGATTAGGTGATGTAGCTGAAGTGGAACTTGATGCCGAAGGTTATTCTGTTATTTCTTATACCAACGGAAAACCCGGAGTGAGTATGGCGGTTTATCAAACACCGGGATCCAACGCAAAAGAAATTATTGAAACCATTCACGCCAAAGTTGCAGATTTAGAAAAGGATTTCCCGCGAGGATTAAAAGTATTGGTGAATTTTGATACGAATGAATTTTTAACTGCTTCCATTGAGAAAGTGGTTGTGACTCTTATTGAAGCTTTCCTACTGGTATTTTTGGTGGTGTTTCTATTCCTTCAAGATTTTAAATCGACCTTAATTCCTGCAATTGCAGTTCCGGTTTCCATTATTGGTACTTTCTTTTTCCTGAATTTATTCGGGTATTCTATCAACTTATTGACATTATTTGCGCTGGTTCTCGCAATTGGTATTGTGGTGGATGATGCAATTGTTGTTGTGGAAGCGGTCCACGCAAAACTGGAAGAAGGCGCCGAAAGTGCCAGAAAAGCGAGTCATTCTGCCATGGAAGAAATTTCAGGAGCCATCGTATCCATTACATTGGTAATGGCCGCGGTTTTTATTCCAGTGACTTTCATTCAAGGACCTACAGGGGTTTTCTATGAACAATTCGGTATCACACTTATTGTGGCCATTTTTATTTCGGCCATTAACGCACTTACTTTGAGTCCCGCGCTCTGTGCTTTGCTGTTGAAACCTCATCATGAAAAGCAAGGAAAGAAAAAAGGTTTTATGAAACGTTTTTTTACCGCTTTTAACGCTGGATTTGAAGCTACGACCAAAAAATATGTTCGTTCCTTAGGATTCCTTTATCGCCATAAATGGATTACAGTAATCATTCTTGTACTTTCTGTGGCGGGTATTTTCTGGGCTTCTTCAACTACGCCTAAAGGATTTGTACCCAACGAAGATAGAGGGATGATCTTTGCCAATATCGAACTTCCCGCTGGTGCTTCTCTGGACAGAACCGTTGAAATTACTGCGGAACTTTCTGAAAAAGCAAGACAAATTCCCGGTGTTGAAGTCGTATCAATGGTTAATGGTTTTAGCTTTATGGGCGGACAAGGAAGTAACTTCGGACTCGGATTTATCAAACTTGCGCCTTGGGCAGATCGGGAAGAGGAATCTATGTCGGTAGAGGCCATTACGGGTCAACTTTTTGGAGTGGCCTCAGGGATAACCGATGCAAACATTATTTTCTTTGCACCTCCAAGTGTGCCCGGATTTGGTGCTTCTTCGGGATTTGAACTTCAAATATTGGATAAAGCCGGAGGTGAATTTACTGAATTGGATCAAGCGGCGAAAACGTATTTGATGGATTTGATGCAACGTCCGGAAATTTTGTATGCGCAAAGTTCTTTTAATACAAATTATCCTCAATATGAAATTGATCTAAATGTTGCCAAAGCAAAAGAAGCTGGCGTTTCAATAAACAGTATCTTTTCTACGTTGCAAGCTTATATAGGAAGCGTTTACGCTGCGGATTTTGCCAAATATGGAAAACAATATAGGGTTTACGTACAGGCAAAACCGGAAGACAGATCGCAAACCAGCGATCTTAATTCCCTCTTCGTGCGAAATTCCCAAGGTGAAATGGCTCCAATCACTGAATTTGTTCAGCTAAAAAGGGTTTACGGTCCGCAATCGGTGAACCGTTTCAACCTTTTTAATGCTGCCAGCGTAAGTGGCTCTGCGGCTCCAGGCTATTCTTCTGGAGATGCAATCGCCGCGATTCAGGAAGTAGGAACAGGTTCATTGCCCTCAAATTACGATATTGCTTTTTCTGGATTGACAAGAGAAGAAGTTTCCGCAGGAAATCAAACTACTTTTATTTTTATGTTGAGTATCCTGTTTGTATTCTTCATTCTAGCAGCGCAATATGAAAGTTATTTACTTCCGCTTTCTGTTCTTTTCTCATTACCTGTAGGGGTTATGGGAGCATATATAGTGACAAGTTTAGCGGGTCTTGAAAACAACGTTTACTTCCAAATCGCACTCATCATGCTGCTTGGTTTATTGGCCAAAAACGCGATTCTTATTGTGGAGTTTGCCATTCAACGTCGAAGGGCTGGACTTTCATTAGTAGATTCAGCTTTTGAAGCTGCCAAAGTCCGTTTACGACCTATTTTAATGACCTCTTTTGCATTTATCATTGGTTTATTGCCATTGGTTTTTGCAGGCGGAACTGGAGCGGCCGGTAACCGATCAATTGGGACTGGAGCCGTTGGCGGATTGCTAATCGGAACTATTTTAGGTGTTTTTGTTATTCCTATTCTATTCATCTTTTTCCAATGGCTGCAAGAAAAATGGGGTAAAAAACCAGAAGCTGTGGTTGAAAAAAATGATCATATATAAGTTTTTAAAAATGAAAAAATTGAAATTATATAAACTCATATTGGTACCGGGACTGTTACTGTCACTGCAATCATGTTTTGTGGCCAAGGATTATTCCCAGCCACAAGCTGTTGAAGCGGAATCATACCGAACCGATTTATTGACAACAGATACTTTGTCAATGGCAGAAGTATCATGGACCGAAATGTTTACTGATCCCATTCTAAGATCTTACATCGAAGAAGGATTGGAAAACAACATTGATATCCGGATTGCTATTCAGCAAATATTGGCAGCGGAAGCTTATGCAAAACAAGGAAAAGCAGGATACTTGCCTTCTTTAAATGCTGATGTACAAGCCGCACATCAAAAAACTTCGGCAAATGGTCAATTTGGTGTTTCAGAAAACGTGACTCAGTTTGATTTGTCCGCAAATCTCTCTTGGGAAGCTGATATTTGGGGAAAGATAAGAAGTCAGGATCGTGCATTTCAAGCCAATTATTTACAATCGGTTGCAGCGCATCAAGCGGTAAAAACCGAACTTATTGCAAATATCGCTACGTTTTATTACCAATTGTTGGCAATAGACGAACAAATCCGCATTACAAAGCAAACCATTGAAACACGGGGAAGTAGTTTGGAAACGACTTCTGCATTGAAAGATGCGGGAATGGTCACCGAAGTTGCAGTAAAACAAACGGAAGCGCAATTGTACAGGGCACAAGCGGTTTTGTTGGAACTGGAAAACAGCGCCCGACTTCTAGAAAACACGCTTTCAATTTTATTGGGGCATGCTCCACATGAAATCAATAGAAGCAGCTTGATCGAGCAAGTAATCACGACCGAATTAAAAATTGGTGTTCCGGCGCAACTTTTAAGAAATCGGCCAGATGTTATTGCGGCGGAATTTAATCTGCGAAACGCTTTTGAATTGACAAACGTTGCAAAAAGTAATTTTTACCCTTCATTAAGGCTGTCTGCTTCCGGCGGATTACAGAGTATGGAATTCGAAGATTGGTTTAGTGCAAATTCTTTATTTGCCGGTGTGGTTGGATCTTTGGCGCAACCAATTTTCAATCAACGGCAGATCAAAACCCAGTATGAAGTTTCACAAGCGCAACAGGAAATTGCTTTTTTAAATTTCCGAAGAGCGATTTTAAACGCTTCGAGAGAAGTTTCGGATGCACTTTATAATTATGAAACTGCAGAAGAAAGAATCGATATTAAAACAAATGAATATGAAGCTTATGCATTAGCAACTTCTTATTCCGAAGAACTGTTGAATAATGGTTTGGCAAATTATCTTGAAGTTTTGACCGCTCGTGAAAATGCTTTGAATTCGCAACTCGAACTCATTAATGCGGAATTGGAGAAACTGACTTCAATAGTAGAATTGTACCGCGCACTAGGCGGTGGATGGAAATAGTTTTTTAAGGTTGTTTTGGTTAAATTTGGTTGCTGCCCCGAAAATTTCGGGGCAGTTTTTTTATTTTAATTTTCCACCTTTCTCGGTCCACCACGGGTGAATTTCGACTTTTAACCTACCTGCTTTTACCATCGGGTCCATATTTGCCAAACTATCGGCTTCTTGTTGCGTGGGTGTTTGATAAACAACAATTCCGCGTAATTCGCCATCGTCTCCCATAGGCCCAATTAAACTTGCATAACCTTCAGTTGCCATACGGTTCAAATGCGCCAAATGTCCTTCCATCAATTTTGCGGTTTCAAGAGAATCTTGGCTCCTGTTTTCTCCGGATTTGAGAAAAACCATATAATACTGCTGCATTAAATAAGTGGAATCTCCTTCCTTGTACAAAAAGGCCTGATAGCCTTTTTCCTTTAAATCTTCCGCTTGTTTTTCCAAATCGGGTTTCAACAATTCAACTTTTTCGGGACTCGGAATGCTTCTAGGTGTTTCTTTTACTTTTTCCTCGCAAGAATACATTGCGAAAGTCAGAACGGAAATTGCGAAAACAAATTTTTTCATATTTTTAATTTACCAGTTTTTATACGGATTTTTACTCAGGAAAGAATTGTAATAGCGCTTGTCACCACTGACTTCCTTCCCAAGCCATTCGGGTTTTTCAAAATATTCTTCTTCTGATTTCAGTTCTATTTCAGCGATTGTGAGTCCGGCGTTGTCACCTAAAAACTCATCGACTTCAAAAATATGATCTCCCACACGGATTTCATACCGAAATTTCTCGATTTTTCCGGGTTCTGCCAGTTTCAAGAGTTCCAGCGCGTCTTTAAAATCGATTTTTTTCTCCCATTCAAAACGTGTTAAACCTGAATCATTGCTTTTTCCTTTTATGGTGATAAAAGCTTCTTCTTCTTTTGTTCTCACTCGGACAGTCCGTTCTTGATGACTGTTCAGGTAAGCTTGTATAATTTTCGTTTTTGAAAAAGCCTCGGATTTAAAACCTTCTGAAGTCACTAAAAATTTACGTTCTATTTCGGTCATTTTTTAATTTTGAAAAATTCATTGACGTTTGGCAATTTCTTTGATTTCGTCGGATTCTATTCGGGTTTTTGAATAGGCATTATTCCCAACATAAACCATTGCCTTTGCAATCGTGGAAGGATGAATGCTTTTATACTTTTTTAAATGCCCCAGTAGCAAATGATCTCCGAGTTTCATTACTTTTTTCCAAGCATATTCAAACGGCCGGTTTTCTTTCCGGTCTCCGGCGATTAATGAAGGTTGAAAAAAATAGGTCTGCGGAATTTTTTGTTTTAAAACATCGCGTTCCATTTCCCCTTT
>DASSWB010000015.1:0-2522 GCA_035705495.1 Salinimicrobium sp.
GATTCGTTAATGATTTTTGGAAAAAATATAACTACAAAACGAAAAGTGGCTTGGTACGGCGAAAAAGCATTTGAATATACGTATTCCAAAACCACAAAAGCGGCTTTGGTTTTTACACCTGAACTTTTTACTTTAAAAAAATTGGTTGAAGCGAAATCGGGCGAAACTTTTAATTCCTGCCTCTTGAACTTATACCACTCCGGCGAAGAAGGAATGGGTTGGCATAGCGACGCGGAAAAAGATTTGAAACCCAATTCTGTCATTGCTTCGTTGAGTTTGGGAGCTGAACGCAAATTTGTGCTCAAACATAAAATCAATAAAGACAAAGTTGAGATTCTTTTGGAAAATGGAAGTTTGCTGATCATGGGCGGAAGTACGCAAAAATACTGGCTCCACCGATTGCCACCGACAAAGAAGATAATACAGCCAAGAATAAACCTTACTTTTAGAACGATTTTGGAAAATAAAAATCACTTTTAAAAATGTAAAAATTTGTATATAAAGCAGAGACCTTTTTTAAAAATAGAAAAAGATCGTATCGGTAAGGTTTTGAAATTATTGACGTTAGCTAGTGTGGCTTTTGAAATTTAAAAAACACACAAATTATTTCAGGAAATTCAAAAAAGCTTTCTATATTTGCAACCGCTAAGGAGAAATGGCAGAGTGGTCGAATGCGGCAGTCTTGAAAACTGTTGAGGGTCACACCTCCGGGGGTTCGAATCCCTCTTTCTCCGCCACTTTAAATGCTTCACCCGCAAGGTGGAGCATTTTTTTATTTAACAAAACCAAAAGCATTGCTTTTGAAGTTGAAGAAAAAAGCATCTAAAGTGGGATTTCCATTAAAAAATTTCAATACAAAGAAATGATCAACGACTCCGAAAATACTTTCCGCTTTATTTTTCATTCATGGGTTTAAGGTAATTTCGTGTTAATTTCCAGATTTCCTCGCAAGACATTTCTCTATCTCTTCGTTCTCAGCCAATTGTTCTGTAGATTCGATTTTAAAATTAATTACTGAGAAATCTTTATCTGCATTAGGATCTGACCCAACACTTGTCGTATAAAGAGGTTTATGCCAAAGTTTTTCTGAGAATGAAGCTACCGTACTTCCATTTCTGGTAATTTCACCACTGGCTTTTCGTAAATAAGAAGGTGCATAAAATCTTCCTCCACCACATGGATCCTTCTCGTAAATCGTACCGTTATATTTATATCCAACAGTTTTAGCGCCTTGATAATAAACATAAACTTTTACTTGATAATCTTCTGAAATTCTCTCAGCAACTGGACGAATCTTAAATGATACATCTTCAAGTACATATCCGTTTCCTTCTGGAACGTACCTATCGATCGTAATTGTTTTGAAATCATCTTGCGCGACCGCAATATTGCTGATGGAAAATGCCATAAAAACAATAATTAAAAAAAGTGATTTTTTAGATGAATAAATTTTTGAGTTTTTCATAATTTTCTCATTTTTAATTATTTGTGAACTTAAAACTATGAAAAAAATTTAAACTATGAAATTCACGCCAAAAATGCCCTCTTAAAATTGATTTTTTCTACAGTGTTATTCCTAGGTTTTCGCAGGTTTAAATTAACTTTTCTTAAAGAAAATTACCTAATTTGCTGCTGCTTTTAAAATCAAAAAGATTAATGACCATCCAAGAATACCTCGCCAACCTCAACAGATTGTTTACTACTGGTCACGCTCGTGAACACGCGTACCGTGGGGATTTGCAACAACTTATTTCCACAATCCTACCCGATATTCTTGTCACCAACGAACCTGCGCGGGTTTCTTGCGGTGCGCCGGATTATATGCTTTCGCGCAAAGAAATTCCCGTTGGATATATTGAAGCGAAAGATATTGGCGTGGATCTTGGCCACAAAACCCTGAAAGAGCAGTTTGAACGCTACAAAGCGGGATTGAGCAATCTTATTTTTACGGATTATCTGGATTTTCATTTTTATAAAGATGCCGAGTTTGTTGTTTCCATTTCCATCGGTAAGATTGAAAACGGACAAATTATTCCGCTGCCGGAAAACTTTTCTCAGTTTACAAATCTTATTGAAAACTTCGCGCTTTCGGTTTCGCAGAGTATCAAATCGCCTACGCGACTCGCAAAAATGATGGCGGGAAAAGCGAAGTTGATGGCCGATGTTATTGAGAAATCCCTGAACAGCGACGACGAACTCAATAAACGCTCGAACCTGAAATCGCAAATGATTTCTTTCCAGCAAATGCTTATCCACGATATTACGAACAAATCCTTTGCGGATATTTATGCGCAAACCATCGCCTACGGAATGTTTGCGGCGCGTTACCACGATCCTACTTTACCCACCTTCTCAAGAACAGAAGCCGCACAGCTTATACCGAAAAGCAATCCGTTCCTGCGGAAATTGTTTCAGGATATTGCAGGTTTTGACTTGGATGACAGATTGGTGTGGATTGTGGAAGAACTCGTGAATATTTTCCTAGCTTCCGATGTTTCCCAAATAATGAAAAATTTTGGAAA
>DASSWB010000016.1:0-32479 GCA_035705495.1 Salinimicrobium sp.
ACAACAAAATAATTATCCACAATGGCATCAAGAAGTGCAAAAACCAGATAATCTGCGCCTCTTGTGCGTATTTTTCCTTTTGCATTTGAAAGTCGGTTTCTCACATCGTCAAAAACATCACCTCCGGCTTCTTGAAAAGTAAGTACGTAATCCTTGCCCAAAACAATACTGATATGCTCGTTTTCCAGTTCGCCGTTTTCTTTGAAATACAACATTTTTGCCACGATATAAAGATAACCCTGATATTCATCAATCTTTGGTCGTTGGTTCGTGTTTACAATATCCTCGATAATCAACGGGTGCAACTCATAATATTTCCCGAGTTTGATGATCTCTTCGGTATTACTTAATCCGTCAATATTGATCCAAGTCGTATTTTCTGCTTTTTCGAATTTAAAAGCATCTTCCGGCGTTTTTGAAATCACCCGTTCAAAACTTTCCTTACTGTAATCTATGACTTCCAAAATGGTTTCCAAAGATTCTTTTGTTCCCACGTAAGTAACAGTCCCAGGAGCTTGATTCAGCGCCTTGGTTGATTTTGGTCGCGGTCTTGAATATCTTTTTCTTTTTATCATTGGTAATACCAGCTAAAATTCGAAACCTAAAGTTAATGGAAATTTTAAGATTGGGGATTGGAATTTGGAATTCGAGATTTGGGATTTGGGATTTGGGATTTTGTGATTACAATATACAGTTTACGGCGTACAATATACTAACACTGATCACTAACCACTAGAAAACAATGATGCGTAAAAACCACAAAAAATTCCCATTCTAAAACTTACCTTTGCAAAATGGCAGCAGAAGCACAACTTTCAAGCACTTTAAAGGAATATTTTGGTTACGACAGCTTTCGACCTCTTCAAAAGAAAATCATCGATTCTGTATTTCAAAAAAATGACAATCTTGTCATTATGCCAACTGGTGGCGGAAAGTCTATTTGCTATCAACTTCCCGCGATTCTTTTACCTGGCGTGACCTTGGTGGTTTCACCATTGATCGCCTTGATGAAAGATCAAGTTGACGGATTAACGGCAAACGGAATTCCAGCTGCCTTTTTCAATAGCAGTCAGCAGGAAATTGAGCAACAAGCCATTTTTTCAAGAATAGAAAAAGACGAAATCAAACTACTTTATGTCGCGCCTGAAAGTTTACAACTGATTGACAGTGTTTTTTCAAAACAAAAAATCAGTTTGATCGCGATAGATGAAGCACATTGCATTTCCAGTTGGGGACACGATTTTAGACCTGCGTACACCAAGTTGGGCTATTTAAAAAACCGTTTTCCCGAGATTCCGGTTATTGCATTGACCGCGACGGCCGATAAAGCCACCAGAAAAGATATTTGCGACCAATTAAATATTCCGAACGCAAAAAAACACATTGCTTCTTTTGATCGGAAAAATTTGAGTTTAGATGTGCGTCCTGGAACGAAAAAGTTCGATCAAATTCTGACATTCCTCAATCAACGGCCCAATGAAAGCGGTATCATCTATTGTTTGAGTCGGAAGAACACGGAATCTTTGGCAGAGAAATTGAAAAATTCAGGTTTTAATGCCGCAGCCTATCACGCGGGAATCTCGCATGATGAACGCACAAAAACACAAGAGGATTTTATTAATGACAAAACCCAGATAATTTGTGCCACGATTGCTTTCGGAATGGGAATCGACAAAAGTAATGTACGTTGGGTAATTCATTTTAATATGCCAAAAAATCTGGAAGGTTATTATCAGGAAATTGGACGTGCGGGGCGTGACGGTTTACCTTCTGCCACGATGCTTTTTCATTCTTATGCAGATGTTGTTCAACTGCGGAATTTTGCCGAAACTTCCGGAAATGCAGAGGTTCAGTTGGCAAAATTAGATCGGATGAAACAATATTCCGAAGCATTCAGTTGCCGCCGAAAAATCCTGCTGAGTTATTTTGGCGAATTGATTCCCGAAGATTGCGGAAACTGCGATGTTTGTAAAAATCCCCCCGAATTTTTTGACGGAACCATTATTGCGCAAAAAGCACTTTCCACGATTTACAGATTACAAGGACAAGAACCTATTTCTGTTGTGATCGATATATTGCGTGGATCCCAGAATGCCGTGATCCTTGAAAAAGGCTATCAGCAAGTGAAAACTTACGGAATTGGAAAAGATATTTCTTGGCGCGATTGGCAGCAATATCTCATTCAGCTTGTCAATTTGGGTTATGTTGAAATCGCTTTTCACGATGGTAACAAATTACTGCTCACAACAATGGCGAAAAATGTACTTTTTGAAAATGAAAAGGTGCAATTGGCCGATGTGAATATGATTGAACTTCAAAACGAAACAGCTTCCAAACAACAAAAACAAGCTCCCGATAGTTTGTTTGAACGGCTTCGCAAACTCCGATTGGATATTTCAAAGGAAGACGAAATTCCCGCTTACCTTATTTTCAGCGATGCCACTTTAAAAGAAATGGAAAAAGAACGCCCTATGACCGATGAAGATTTTCTGCAAATAAACGGCGTCGGCCGACAAAAAATGCAGAATTATGGCTACAGGTTCATTAAGGAGATAATTGCTTTCCAAAAAGAGAAAAGGCAAAAAAAGAAATCGGTAAAAGGAAATACACATCAAGTAACATTGGACTTGTACAAAGAAGGTTTGAGCATCGAAGAAATTTCGGAAAAACGAAGCCTTGCCCCTGCCACCATTTTTTCGCATTTGATAAAACTGTATCAAAGTGGCGAAGCTATTGATTTACTTCAGTTTGTTTCTGAAGCTGACATCGAGGCTGTGAAAAAAGCAAAAATCGAACTCGAAAATCCGCAGACATTGAAACCTTTCTTCGAACATTTCAAAGAAGAAATGTCTTACGACACGATAAAATTGTGTTTGATGATTTTGGATAAGAAAGACTGAGGTTTCATTTTTTAAAATTCAAAAACCATAATAATTTTTGAATTGCCGCTAAAATTGCGAACTTATTTGATCTATTCGAAAAAAGATGGGCATATTTAAATTTCCAACTGAGGCAATCGACTATTATCCGAAAATCAGATTTGAAAAAATCGAGAAGGGTTTCATTATAAAAGGAAAAAAATTTTAACTTTTCAGTTTTAAAAATCATTTTATGAAAATCAATCTTTGCCTCTTCGTTCTTTTCATTTCTTCAATACCCATTATCCACGCGCAAAAAGTATTTTCGGTCGAATACGAAAGTCAGGCAGATGTGAAGGTTTTCGTGGTCGATTATGAGAGTCAGGCAGATTTAAACGTTTACAAAGTCGATTACGAGAGTCAGGCAGGGAAAAACGATGGAAAATGGTTTTTTACAGATTATGAAAGTCAGTCCGATAAAACTATTTTCTTCGTGGATTATGAAAGTCAAGCCGACTTAAAAATATTTTTCGTGGAATATGAGAGTCAGGCGGGATGGCGAAAAAACGAAAAGAAACATTTAATGTTTTAAATAATGGGTTTCTGATTTATGATTTTGGTTTGGATTTTGGATTTTGGATTTTGGGTTTTGAAATTTTCCACATTTTGAGATTTTTTTTAGAATCATAAAACCCAAAAACTTATCTTCGTATTTATGGGTTCTCAAAAGAATATGAATTCAATTAAATCTTACACTTTTTTATTTATTTTCCTCTTTCTACTCTTGGGGTTTGGGCCTGTTTCCGCACAGGTAGTTCCCGAGAGTCACGAAGATGCAACGGAACCCGAAGTACCCGAATTTGCTGAGGATTCATTGGGAAGAAGAAATCCGCGCGGAACTATTATCGGGTTTTTTAATGCTGTTGAAGATCAAAATTATATTCGCGCAAGCAATTTCCTAAACCTTTCTGACGTCGGTAAAAATGATGTTGAAGGAGAAAGAATTGTCCAAAGCCTTCAGCGTTTATTGGATTCCGATGGAAATATACTTCCCTATCCCGCCATTAGCGATGAACTTACCGGAAAAACAGATGATGACCTTCCACCGGGAATAGATCGTGTGGGAACTGTAAAAATTGACGATGAAAATATTGAGCTTTTTCTGGAGGAAACCAAAGGTCCAGAAGGTGAACCGATTTGGCTTTTTTCCGCAGAAACTGTAAAAAGCATTGCTGCTATCAAGGCGGAAGAAGTGCTGTTGATAGAACAAATTCTTCCCGAATTTTTGGAAAACACCTATTGGGGTGGCGTTTCGGTAGGACAATGGTTGTTTCTCTTGATTCTCATTGCAATTTCCTATTGGGTAAGTTGGGGACTGATTTGGATTCTACTTTTTTTAATTCCGAAAATGTGGAAAAAATCCCGCACCGAACCGACTAAAGGTATTGTTACAGCTTTTGCATTGCCTATCAGAATATATTTGGCGGTTTGGTTGTATGTTCTTTTTTCGCAAGAATTGGGTATTTCCATCATTGTAAGGCAAAGTTTAAGCGGAATTACAATTATCATAGGTTTTGTTGCCATTTTGATTCTGTTATGGCGATTAACCGATTTCCTTGGCGATTTCAGTCGACGACGAATGGTTTTGAAAGGAAACGCTTCGGGAGTTTCCATTGTTTTGTTTCTGAAAAGAGCAGCAAAAATTGCCATTGTGATTTTTGGAATTATTGCCATTTTGGGAATTATTGGCGTAGATGTAACCACAGGATTAGCGGCTTTGGGAATTGGCGGACTTGCATTGGCTCTTGGCGCTCAAAAAACAATAGAAAATTTTGTTGGCAGTGTAACACTTATTACCGATCAACCAGTTCGGGTAGGCGATTTCTGTAAGGTTGGTGATACGACAGGAACGGTGGAAAGAATTGGAATGCGGTCAACAAAAATCAGAACCAATGAACGTACTATCGTCACGATTCCCAACGGACAATTTTCATCTGAAAAAATAGAAAATTTTGCTCATCGTGATCGATTTTTGTTCAGTATCAAAATGGGCTTGCGTTATGAAACTTCACCGGATCAATTAAGATATGTACTTATTGAAGTTCGTTCTTTATTATACGGTCACCCGAAAGTGAGTCCGGATCCTGCAAGAATCCGATTTACCGAGTATGGATCATCATCTCTTAATCTAGAAATCTTCTCATACATTTCTACATTGAGTTTTGATGAATATTTGGAAGTGAAAGAAGATTTACTCTTAAGGATTATGGACATCATCGTTGCTGCCGGAACCGATTTTGCTTTCCCATCACAAACGCTGTATTTTGCAAAAGACACAGGAATTTCTAAGGAAAAAGCCGAAGCTGCTGAAGAAAGAGTAAAAAATTGGAGGGAACATAATGAAATGCCCATTCCTAGATTTGAACCCGAACATATTCAGAAATTAAAAGACAGCGTCGAGTATCCGCCCAAAGGATCAACACAACGGAAGGATGAACCGAATTCGTGATCTCTCTGGATTTTTTTACTTTTCGGAAAAAGGTTTATTTAGGAGGTTTTCTCTATAATTATATCATCCAAAACCTCCCATACATTTTCCGCCAATATTTTTTGCCCCTCTGCCGTTGGATGAATTCCATCACTTTGATTTAAATCTGGGTTTCCGGCTACATTTTCCAAAAGAAAAGGAATAAGCGCTATATCATTTTTTTCTGCCAGTTCAGGAAAAATATTACGAAAACCTGAAGCATATTCTGCTCCCATATTCGGTGGAATCTGCATTCCCGCTAAAATAATTTCAGTCTCGGGATTCTTCTTCCAAACAGCATCAATAATAGCTTGAAGATTTTTTCTTGTTTCTGATAAAGGAACGCCCCGAAGTCCGTCATTTGCTCCAAGTTCCAAAACAAAAACATCCACTTTCTGGTTCAGCACCCAGTCCAACCGATTCACACCACCCGCAGTTGTTTCGCCACTTAATCCGGCATTGATCACTTCATAATTCAGGTTTAATGAATCAATTTTTTTCTGGATCAAAGCAGGAAATGATTCCTGCGGATCCAATCCCATTCCAGCAGTTAAACTGTTTCCGTAAAACAAAATTGTTTTTGTTTCGTTTTCCTCCTGTTCGGTGGCTGTAACGGCCTCATCAATTTTTTTATCCTCCTTTTTGGATTCCTCTTTACAGGCGCCCAAACAAATGAGAAATATTACTCCGGTAAACAAAAACATTTTTTTCATAGCATAAGATTTTTAACCAAATCATTTTCTTATTTTGTCATTTTTCAGAAATAAAAAATAACAATGTCAAAGATATTAAACATACATAACTTAGGAAAAACCTATTCCAGCGGATCGAAAACACTCAGGGTTTTGCACGATATAACTTTTGATGTTGAAGAACAAGAAACTTTTTCCATCGTTGGTCCTTCGGGAAGTGGAAAAACCACTTTACTCGGACTCTGTGCAGGCTTGGATCAACCAGATTCCGGAACGGTAACTTTATGTGGCACAAACCTCAACAGTTTGTCTGAAGATGAACGCGCAGTTTTAAGAAATAAAAAAGTCGGCTTCGTTTTTCAGGATTTTCAGCTTTTGCCCACGTTAACCGCTTTGGAAAATGTTGCGGTTCCGTTGGAATTGCAGGGCTCAAAAAACGCAATGGAAGTTAGCCGTGAACTTCTTGAACGTGTTGGATTGACGGATCGTTTGAACCACTACCCTTCCCAACTCTCTGGCGGTGAACAACAACGTGTGGCGGTCGCAAGGGCATTTTCCAATAAACCTTCCATCTTATTTGCTGATGAGCCTACCGGAAATTTAGATGCGGAAACAGGCGAAAAAGTAATAGAATTACTTTTCAATTTGAATAAAGAAATGGGTACGACGTTGGTTATAGTCACGCACGATATGGAACTGGCACAAAAAACACAGCGAATCCTAAAACTTAAAGGAGGCAGAATAATTTCCAATGAAAAAATGATGGCGGAATGAAAACCGAATTTTTTTGGATTGTAAAAATGGCTTGGCGCGATGGAAAAGCAAGTGGTAAAAAACTGAGTCTTTTTATGGCCTCCATTGTCTTGGGAATTGCGGCGGTTGTTGCAATCCAATCTTTTGGCGAAACCTTAAAAACAAATATTTCCCAGCAGTCAAAATCTTTAATGGGTGCCGATTTTAAAATCGACAGCAATGCACCTCCAAATGAAAAAGTCGTTCAAATAATCGATTCCTTGGGTGGTGCTGATGCTAAAGAGATTAGCTTTTCTTCCATGTTGGCCTTTCAAAAATCCGGAGCGGCAAAGTTGGTTCAGGTTAGGGGAATTGAAAAAGGATTTCCCTTTTATGGTGAACTGGAAACCGAACCTACGGTGGCTGCAATAAATTATCAGGCTGAAAATGCTGCTTTGGTTGATGCAACGCTAATGATTCAATTAGGAATGAAGTCTGGGGATTCTATTAAAATCGGGGCACTTTCGCTTCCTATTTTAGGTTCCTTGAAAAGCGCTCCGGGAAGTAATTCCTTTTTCAGCTCTGTGGCGCCTCCCGTTCTGATTCCGTATCGTTTGATTGAAAAAACCGGACTCATTCAAACTGGGAGTCGGATTGATTATGATTTTTATTTTGTTGCAGAACCAAATACAAATCTTGAAAAATTAGAAGAACGACTCGCAGATGTTCTTGATGCCGAAGAAGCGGATCTTGATACACATACCTCCACAAGCGAGCGGTTGGGACGCCGCTACGAAAATTTTGGTAAATTCTTAAACTTGGTTGCTTTTATTGCGCTTTTGTTGGGTTGCATCGGAATTGCGAGTGCCATCCATATTTACATTAAGGAAAAATTACGTGCGGTGGCTGTTCTGAAATGTTTGGGAGCCACAAAAAAACAAACCTTTCTCATTTATTTAATTCAAATTGCATTTATCGGATTCATTGGCGGACTTATTGGAACATTAAGCGGATTGTTGCTTCAACAGTTGTTCCCGCTCCTTTTACAAGATCTTTTACCTGTTGATGTAGATATCGTCTTTTCGCCGAGAATCGCTTTTATAGGAATTTTATTGGGAATCTGCATGTCCGTTCTTTTCGCCCTTTATCCATTAATGGGAACGCTGTATGTTTCACCTTTACAAGCCTTACGCGCGCAAAGTGAAGGAAAATCCCGAGTTGGGAAATCAGGTTACTTCGTACTGATCGCCATTTTCCTGTTCATTTTTCTATTTTCATTTTGGCTGCTGGAAGATTGGCTGTATAGCTTGGCATTCGTATTGGGGATTGCGATTACTTTTTCAATTCTGGCTTTGGTGGCAAATCTGTTTATGCGCGGAATCAAGAAATTTTTCCCAAAATATTGGGATTTTCCTGCACGACAGAGTTTGCTGAATCTTTTCAGGCCACAAAACCAGACATTGATTTTAGTGGTTTCAATTGGTGTTGGCAGCTTTTTAATCAGCACCCTGTATTTCACCAAGGATATGCTCTTGGCGCAGGCGAGCATTGAATCAGAAGCAAATGCTCCAAATGTGATTTTACTGGATATACAGACGGATCAGCAAAAAGCGGTTTCAGAAGCCATAACACAGTCGGGATTGCCTGTTTTGGGAAATATTCCCATTGTCACAATGCGTATCCATAAATTGGATAGCGTTCCAATAAATGAGATTAAAAAAGATACAACGTCCACGATCAATAATTGGATTTTGACACATGAATTCAGGGTGACATATCGGGATTCTTTAATTGCTTCGGAATTGATCCGGGAGGGAAAATGGGTTTCGCATGCTACAGACTCAGATGAAGTGCCAATTTCAGTGAGCGATAATTTTGCTGAAGATGCCCAAGTTGAAGTTGGTGATGAGGTTATTTTTAATGTACAAGGCGTTAATTTAAAAACCGTGATTGGAAGTATAAGAACCGTTGATTGGTCCAGAATGCAAATGAATTTTTCGATTGTTTTTCCAACCGGCGTGCTTGAAAATGCACCTCAGTTTCGGGTTTTTACCACCAAAGTTTCTACAGATGAAACTTCTGCACAATTACAGCAAAATCTAGTCAGAAAGTTCCCGAATATTAGCATTATTGATTTACGTCAGGTGCTGAATGTTATTGAAGGATTGCTGGAAAAAATTTCATGGCTCATCAATTTCATGGCATTTTTTAGTATCCTTACCGGAATTATTGTCTTGATTGGCGCCGTAAGAACCAGCAAATACCAACGCATAAAAGAAAGTGTGCTATTACGCACCATGGGAGCAAGAAATAATCAGATTATAAAAATACTTGCCTTGGAATATTTGTTCCTCGGAATTTTAGGTGCACTTTCAGGAATATTATTGTCGCTGTTAAGCAGTCAGATTTTGGCATTTTTTGTTTTCAATTCGACTTTCATTCCGTCATTGATTCCGTTTTTGGTACTGTTGCCATCAATCGTCATCATTGTTATGTTAATCGGAATCGGGAACAATATCAGCGTGATAAAAAGTCCGCCACTTGTTGTGTTGAGAAAAAATCAGCAATAAAAATCCGTAGAAATAATTTAATTGAATTTTTAAATTTAAAAAAACATGCATTTCGGCATTAGAAAACTGGATTTAACTGAAACGCCACCTTATGAATTGTTGCTGATGGCCGATCCATCTATAGAACAAATCGAAAATTATCTTCCCTTATCTGAAGTTTTTATTGCCGAAAATGAGGGAGAAATATTAGGCTGCTATGTCATTTGTGAAATCGGAAAAAATCAGTGGGAGATTAAAAATATTGCGGTACTGACCGAAAAACAAGGTTTTGGAATAGGACGAAAACTAATTGAAGATGCAATAGTGAGGGTAAGGGGCAGAAATGCCTTGAAAATTATCATCCGCACAGGAAATTCAAGTATGATGCAACTGCGTCTATATCAGAAGTGTGGATTTATGATTTCAGAAGTTGAAAAAGATTATTTCGTCAAACCTTATCCTGAACCCATTTTTGAAAATGGAATTCAGTGCAAGGACAGAGTTACCTTGATGAAAGTCCTGAAGCATGAATGTTGAATTTTTTATTTCTAAAAATTCAGATGAAAGGAAAATGTTACTGATAAATTAAAACTAACTAACTAACTCCTTCACGAATTAAAACGGTAGCTACCCACACAATAACACAGGATAAAAAGATTCCGATTGCGTTTGCAATAAACGCCTGCTTTCTTTCAATTCCAAAAAGATAAGCTGCAATGGTCCCCGCATAGACTCCTGTCCCAGGAATTGGCACCATTACAAAAATCAGCAATCCCCAAAAACCATATTTTTGAAGGTTTTTTCCGGCACCTAATTTTGCTCTTCGGGCCACCCATATTGCAGATTTTTTATAAAACCGCCATTTCAGAAAATAGCTGTTAATGAAATCCAAAAAGAACGTCATTACAGGAAAGACAAGTACGTTCGCCACAAAACATGCAACGAAAGCTATATAAATATTCACACCATTTGAAATTGCATAAGGAATACCCACTTTTGCTTCACCAAAAGGGGATATACTCCATAACATGGCAATTATAATATCACTAATCACAGTCCATTATTTAGAGTCGCAAAATTAAACTTTTTTAAAGTTTCACGTGGTTTTACCGCAATTAAATTTTTAATAAATTTCACAGCATCTGGAAGTCTAAACCGCTCTCACAACGTTTTATTTTTTTTTGGTAAATTTAACAGCTCCCAAATTATATTTGTGAAAATAAACCATACCAAAAAATGACGGAAAAAACCTTGAAACCATCTGCTAGGAAAACGCAAAATATAAAAGTTGATTTAGAAACCTATTTTGCGAATACCATTATACCGCAGTTATTTGTTGATGCCAATTTGGTTCTCAGGATTTTTACACCTCCGGCCATGAAACAATTCTCGCTTTCAGAAGCAGATCTTGGGAAAAAAATTCATGATATCCAAGATAATATAAAATATCCTACGATTGTAGAGAACATTGAAGAGGTAATTCATACAGAGAAAATCCTGGAAAAAGAAATTCAGACTACCGATGGACGTTGGTATCAAATGAATATATTGCCGTATCTGGAGAAAACCGATAACCGTTGCAATGGTGTCATTATGACTTTTGTTGATATTACAACCAGAATTTCGACGATCGCTGAACTGGAAAAGCTAAACGCCGATCATAATATTTTGTTGCATACCTTATCTCACGACATCCGACAACCCATTTCTACGATGTCATTGCTAACAGGTATTCTGGTGAAGTCTTTTCAGGACAAGAATGAAAAACAATTTATAAAATTTATTGGTACGCTGAAGAATACAATTGAAAGTATGAAATCCATTATTGAAGATTTTTCTGTTGATTCAAAAGAAGATGAAACCTCAGATGAAGAAGCAAGATGGAATATTGAAAATATTTGCGACAATGTCCTTTCTTCCTTACATCAAGAAATAGCAAAAAACAAAATTGAAGTTATCAAGGATTTTCAAACTTCTGAAATCACATTTCCAAAAAATTATTTGCGCAGTATCTTGTACAGTTTGGTTGAGAGGGCAATTAAACAAGCAGATTCCAAAAGACCTTTGCAAATTAGAATATCTTCCGAAAAAATAGATGGTTTTGTAGTTTTAACTGTTGCCGACAATGGCAAAGATTTGTCTGAACTGGAACAGCAACAGGTTTTCAAAAAACCAGATATCCTCCAACAGCAAATCGATCATCAAACCAAGAGCCTTCACGTACTTCAAATCATGTTAAGTAACCGTGGTGGAAGGATGGAAATGGAAAGTAATGCTGGAAAAGGTTCGGTTTTTAAAGCTTATTTTAAAAGCGGGTATAAAAAAGAAATTCAGGATTAAACCATAATAAACCTCTCTTCAATATAAATGAATTGTTTCTTGAACATGAAAGTATGACAAGCGTCATTGTTTTATTGCCACACAATTTTTTTATTTGTAGTTTCAATGACTTTTTAGTCCGGAACCCCCAATTAAATTAAACGACTTTTTCAAAATGAAAAAAATATGATTTTTATAGATAACGAAGGAAATTACGATC
This sequence comes from Salinimicrobium sp., assembly GCA_035705495.1. Taxonomy (GTDB): domain Bacteria; phylum Bacteroidota; class Bacteroidia; order Flavobacteriales; family Flavobacteriaceae; genus DASSWB01. The sequence continues at coordinate 11,898 of DASSWB010000016.1, forward strand.
CGCATTTAAATTTGGCGTTGGAAGAGTATGCGTTGAGAAACTTTAGTACCCACACCGATTATTTATTGTTTTACATCAACAAACCGTCAATTATTATTGGAAGAAACCAGAATACTTTGGAAGAAATTAATTTTGATTATGTTGAAGAAAAAGGGATTCACGTGGTTCGAAGAATGTCTGGTGGTGGCGCTGTTTATCACGATTTTGGAAATCTGAATTTTAGTTTCATCACAGATCACGATATAAAAAGTCTCAATAATTTCAAAAAATTCACGGAACCAGTAATCAAGGTTTTGAATAAAATGGGCGTTCCGGCAGAATTGAAAGGAAGGAACGATATTGTTGCAGACGACAAAAAGATTTCGGGCAATGCGCAATTTTCAACTGGAAAAAGAATGTTCCACCACGGAACCTTGTTACTCGACAGTGATTTAGGGGAAGTTGCAAATGCACTCAATGTAAAAATGAGCAAAATCCAGTCGAAAGGACATAAATCCGTAAGAAGTCGCGTGGCAAATATCAGCGAATTTTTAAAAGAGGAAATTGATATCGAAATTTTCAGGTCTTTAATTCTAAAAGGATTGTTTGAAGATCAAGAGGATTTTGAAATTTACCAACTTTCAGAAGAGGAGTGGAAAGGCGTTCACCGATTAATGGAAGAAAAATACAACACTTGGGACTGGAATTACGGAAATTCCCCGAAATTCAATATTCAACGTACCAAACGTTTTCCAATCGGCGAAATTGATTTAAGAATATTTGTTGAAAAAGGAAAAATTACCAGTTTTAAAATTTACGGGGATTTCTTCGGAAAAGAACCTGTGGAAAACTTGGAAACAATTATGATAGGCGCCAGATACGAAAAGGAAGAGCTTTATAAACTTTTAGAACCCTTTCAAATGGAGGATTATTTTGGTGCACTCCCAAAAGAAGAATATCTGGAATTGGTCCACGGAAATGATGAAGAGGATTCATTGGAACATTATCATTAACTTTTTTAATTCCAAAAATTATAGAACCGACTTTCCCAAGTCGGTTTTTTTGTTGCAAAAAAAATTCTTTGACTTATACAGTGAACGAAATCTTAAATAAGCAGTGTAGTTCTTAATATGCTGCCAAGTTTTCAGCATTTTGTCTTATTGAAATGTTATTTGTCTGAATTTTAAGATATTAACGATGTAACTTTAGTAATATCTCAATAAATAAGGAGGAATGAAAATGAAGAGAAGACTACTGTTACTGATTATTTTGTTTGGGTATCAAACTATTTTCGCGCAAGATAAAATTTCTGAATCGGAAAAATTAATATCGACTGCAAAAGTTTGGGGGTTTCTGAAATATTACCACCCCAATGTGGCTGATGGCACTTACAATTGGGATCAGCAATTATTTGATGTTCTTCCAAAAATTGAGGAAGCCGAAACCAAACAGGATTTTTCGGAAGTATTGACCAATTGGATCAATTCCCTAGGGCAAATAACCGAGTGTATTTCTTGTACTTCTGAGTCCTTGCCAAATCATTTTGAAAAAAATTTCGATCTTTCCTGGACACAAGATCAAAGTGTTTTTACGCCAGAATTATCAGCACTTCTCGAATCCGTGGAAAGGAACAGATATCAAGGAAAACCATTTTACATAGCACCTTCTGGAGCCGGAGGAAATATTGATGTTTCAAATGAGCCCAATTACCCTGAGTTCAATTGGAAACAAAAGAAACTTCGTCTTTTGGCACTTTTTAGATATTGGAACATCATTGAATATTTTTTTCCATATAAATATCAAACCGATCAACCCTGGGATGAAGTATTACAAGAAATGCTACCGAAATTTCTTGAACCAGAAACAGAACAGGATTATCATTTGGCCATGTTGGAAATGGTTGTGAAAACAAATGATGGAAGATCCCGACTCTTTACCAAGTACACAAGTGAATTTTTTGGTCGCAAATGGTTACCCGTCAAATTTGATATTATTGATCAAAAAGCAGTTGTTACCGGTTATTATAACTATGATTTAGCTGCTGAAAATAATTTGCAAACGGGCGATATTATTCTTGAATTTGAAGGTAAAACGATTTCAGAAATTCTGGAAGAGCGATTAAAATATCTGAATGGTTCCAATATGGCCGTGAAGTTGAAAAACACCTATTTTACCTTATTCAACGGAAATTCCGAAGTAGTTAAATTAAAGATAGAACGAAATAAAAAAATACAAGAAATTACTGCTGCCCGTTATGAATACAGTCAGTTTAACTATCGGGCACCGAAACAAGAAAAATGGAAACTTGTAGATGAAAATATTGCATACGTCAATCTTGGCGCGATAGAAAACAATGAAATTCCTAATATCATGGCTCAATTATCGGACACGGAAGCCATTATTTTTGATTTTCGAAATCAGCCAAACGGTTTAATGCGAACAATAGCAAGATATGTTTCAGATCAAAAAGTCGAATTTTACAAAAAGATAGTTCCGGATTTACAATATCCCGGAAAGTATTTATGGCAAGAAGGAAGTACTTGTGGCGACGGACAATTGAGGTATATGGGACGAATCGTTTTATTGGTGAACGAAGAAACCTTGGGAAACGCTGAGTTTACCTGTATGTGCTTACAAACAAATCCGAATATCACTATTATTGGAAGCCAAACAGCGGGAGTAACGGGAAACGCGACCGATTTAGAACTTGTAGGCGGATTTAAAACGGCAATTTCTGGAATGGGAATTTTTTATCCTGATAAAACCGAAATTCAACGAGTGGGAATACAACCTCATATTGTGGTAAAACCAAGCATTGAAAGTATTGTGGCTGGAAAAGATGAAGCTTTTGAAGAAGCCATTAACCTTTTGACCGATTACGATGAATCTGCGAAATTGACAACAGTAACAAATTAAATCATTTAGCCGATTACCCTTTCACTTAGGACCCGTGCTACTTCTTTTATATTCAAGGATTTTTTGAATTTTATTCCAAACACCCCTACTCCACTTACCCATATTTTAAAATCGCTGTCGCCGTCAAAGGTGCCAGCGGTTTCAATAGAAAATGAAGTGATTTTTGAATATGGAAAAATGCGGTATTCTTTTTTACTTCCTGTAAAACCTTGAACATCCAATGTGATCAATCTTTTGCTCGTAAACCACACCCGATCCCGAGTATGTGCATAAACCAAGAGAATTTCTTCACCCGGAGCGAGTATATCTTCAACTTTTGCCCGGCTTTCATTGATATTTTCTTGTTTGGTTACACTGAATTTTGCCAATAAATCTATTTTCATTTTTTCGAATTTTGAAAATTAAATATACGACAAAACAAAACCTTCAATTCAGTAAATAAGGTTAAAAGAAAAATCCTGGTCGGGCCGGGATTTTTCAACTTTATAAAAACGAGTTTTATATAGGTTCAAAAACCAAAGTAATTTTATTGAAATCGGCCGCACTGTTGATTACCTTTCTGTATTCATCATAAATTTCGGTATCCATTATGTTCATTTTGTAGTGTTCATCGGCGGTAATAGTCAGAATGTTATTTTCTACTTCATAATGGGAATCAAACGAAAGCATCTCCTTCCCATCTTTGGAATAAACGTTTTTCAGGTTGATATCATCCAAATTCACAATCTGATATCCTTCCGGAATTTCAATAGTGATGGTCCTGTAATAACTGCGCTGGAATTCGGTTTCCAAAGGTAAAACGCGTTCTTTTTCTTGATAGAGTTGCATCTGCTGCCCTATTAACTCACCCATTTTGAACAAGTATTTGTTCCCTGCTTTTTCTATAAGAGCATCTGAATTGACTTCTAAAATGAAATGTATCGGCTCTACACCAAATAATTCCGATTTTGCGTTTTTCATTTCTTTGCTTACGATTTCCACATTTTCGTTGATCCGTTTTCCTACGGTTTCCAAAAATTCATCTTTGTCCTTATCGCTGATCAAATGCGAATAAGGCTGAATAAACGATGCGTAATAACCACTCAGTGCTTTATCCAACTTTACATTCACCGATTCCATATCTTCATTAAACTTCACATGAATGATAGAATTGTCATTCGATTCATCGTTCGAAACTGGATTGATATATTTTATTTCACCAACAGCCGAAACAAAATTGCCAACTTTTACCTGTTTGATAAAAAGTCCGTAATTATCCGTCAAATAAGCAGGTGGAAACCCGATGCGTGAACCATTGTCCACAGGAGAAAAATATTTATCACTTTTTGGAAGATAAATAAGGAAATCTGTCAAGAAATTATTCGCTTCAAAATTTTTGTCAAATTTCAGTTCCATTCTATCAGAAGTAAGAACGATTTCATGTTCTATGTCCAGTTGCTTCAAAACGGCCACATACAATTTTATCAAACCTGTTTCATTGGTGATTTTTTGATCCAAAATTTTTGAAATATCTTCCAAGTCCTCGTTTCCTCCGCCGGTTAAAACAAAATTGGTTTTCAAATGAGATTCCAACTTTCTTACAGCTGATTCCTCATTTGATTTTGCATCCCCAATTACTTCATTTATAAAATCATCCAGTTCCTTTTCTGTTCGTTTTGAAACCTCAGCGTAGTAATATTCAAAAATATTTTGGGCAACATTTCCGTATGAAGAAATATCGCTCGCATTTGATGCAAGGTTTTGGTCCAATTTATAAATTAGAAAACCAACTTCGGCATTATAAGGCGCCATCTCCTCGTAAGGTATATCCTCCAGTTTATCAATCTTCAACTGCCAATGAAACCTTTCTTCGTCCTTGGAAATGGTATCTAAAACAACTTCAGGGATTCCGTTGTAACTTTTAAAAGTAAAAACCAGATTGCCCGGAGCATAAAGATCAAAAGTGACATTTCTTTTTTTCACATCAGATTGAAGCGCTAATCTCTTGCCACCATAGGTTGGGACTTTTTTTACAACATAAAAATATTCGATGAAACTTCCTTTTTCAATCCCTTCAAAAGCGTAATACTTGTACTGTCTTCCAGTTTCTTCATCTTCCGCAGTCAAAATACTGGATTTGTCAAGTTCATGAATTTTTCCATCTTTTGTAATCACTCGCGCTTTGTTCTTTTCCAATTGAGAAGTGGCGGAAAATGGCAGATAGATTCGGTTGTATTCTTCTATTTTTTCGTCGGAATTGAGCCAAACTACATGATGCTCCAAAGCGTATTCAACAAAATTATTTCCTTCAAAAGCGAATTCATTTACATACTTGTTCATAATTTCAATCGCTTTTTCATCAGAATCAGCTGCTTCCACGGAATAAGTTGGATTTTTATCCCAATCATAAGTTTTGTAAAAAGGTTTATTCTTTTGTGCCAATGCCGTTTGACATAAAAATATGATCAGAAAAAATTTAATCAGTTTCATTGGGAGTAGTTTTTATGGTTTTTAAAACAATGATTTCTTTAAAGGCTTTTTCCACCTTTTCAATAACTGCGTTTACTTCTGCTTGTTGCTCCTTGTTCAGCAGTAAAAAATTCAGTTTAAAAAAATGCTTATAAGTTATTTTTCCTCCAGTCAAAGAATAATCGATTCCTGCGGAAATATATTCATTTGATGCCTCAAGATCTTCAGGTAAATAGGAAACTTCATAGCCTTCAGGAATTTCAAAAGTACTGGTGAATTGAAATGAATGTTTATACTCCTGCTCTAGGTCATTCACTCTTTTTTCTTCGGATTTATATCTGGAAATATCTTTATTGAGGTTTAAGTTCACATAAATTTCATCTCCAATCTTTTTTGCGTAATCCCCGATCGTGAAATTATAATCCAAGAAAAAATTCTTATCGTATTCAAACTTGTTGATCTCTTCAAATTCATCGATCAAAAATTTATTGTTTCCTTTTTCAAATTGAAAAATATAGAATTCTTTTAAGTCTTCTTTGTTGTTCTGTCTTTCCAAGTAATTAAAAAGATCGACTTTATTGTAACCGCCAATTTCGACTTTAGATTCGCCCACCAAGGAATTTCCTTTCAATCTGAGCGAAGTGGAATCTATCATGAAGTTTTTATCGGCCGGGATCACGGGAACAATTTCAATTTTAAAATTGTCGGCCCCATTTCCAATCAAAGCTTCTTTGCCTTGAATAAAGGCTGAAGGAAATTCCAAATCCAAATAACGCCCCGTTGCATCCAGATAATAAATTTTTCCGTTGTGGTTGTAAGTCAGGATCATATGATTATCGACCAAAGGAGAAGGCACTTCTTCGTAAGCGTACGGAATATCCCGAGTTCCAATCCAAGTTAAATTTCCTTTCAGACCTGCTATGGACAACATTTCCATGAGAATACTTGAATTATCTTTACAATCCCCGTACTTGTTCTTAAATACCACATTGGCTTCTCTGGGAACAAATCCGCCCAAAGCGTATTCAAAAGCGATATATTTTATATTTTTTTGCGTCCAATAATAAATTGCCCTTACCTTTTCAAGATCGTTTTCTATACCTGCGGTAAGTTCTTCAACAACTTTTACGAGTCCTGGATCTGGTTCTTCCTGATTGATATCTTTCACTAATGAATAATACCAGCTGTACAAATTGTCGATTTTACCGGAAACTTCCACCACTTTCCCATCTACTTTGTAAGATTTGATGAAAGGGACAATATGAGGGATGAAACTTTTGTAAGAAGGCGTATTTTCTTCAGATTCGGCAGGTTCCACATTAAGGACTTCCCAAGTGTAGATTTTGCTTCCTCTTTTTTCTTCTTCCGTGAATTTAATGTCCAAAGCTTCAGTATTGAACATTTTAAAGCCCATTTGGACTTCTTTGTCGGCAACAATCGTAAATTTATTGCGGATTACGGGAGAAAAATCACCAAAATAAAAAGCATTCAAGAATCTTGGATTTTTTATTTCCTGATCGTATTGCAGCTTTGATTTGCCACCTTTGGAAAGATTGGAATATACAAAATTCACAGATTTCACGTCATCGTGAAAAGAATTCGTCAATTCATCCTTTTGAGAAAAATCCTTCACCTTCAATTCTTTATATTCGTCTTCTTTGTAAACAAAAGATGAAGCTTCTATTTTTCCAAGTTCAAAAAAACTGGAATAAGACAACGATTTTTTGGAACCATAAGTTGCACCTTCATTCAAATACAAATCCTCTTCGGTAATTTCCTGTTGTATCTCCAATTCTCCTCGTTTGATTTCTATGGTCACAGAAGATTCTTGGTTTAACCTTACCCAATCTGCATCTGGATATTTTTCCTTGTACAGATGATATTCGGGTGAAAATTGGGCAAATGAAATACCGCATATCAATAACGCGGTAATCAATAAGCCTGATTTTTTAGATTGTTGTAGCGGCGTATATACTTCCATCAAAATATTGTTCTTTTTTAATCGGTTCACCTTTTTCATTATAAAAAATTGCGTTGCCCGATTTTATATCATTAATGTAATTGATTTCTTCTTTCTTGTTTCCATTTTCATAATATTCCGTAGAAACGCCTTGAAGCTGATCATAAAGAAATTCCCTTTCCATTTTAATTTTTCCATCTGAAAAATAAGTCGTGTTCTTACCGTTATAATAACCATCTTCATAATCAATTTGCTCCTGTAAAGTGCCATTGTAGAAATATATTTTATAATCACCTACAAAAAGACCGTTTTTATACTCCATTTCTCTGGAGACTTTTCCATTATCATAGTAAGCAACAATTTTTGCAGTTTCGTTTGTAATGGGTGTCATGGGCAGTTCTTTTGAATCGGTTCCCAAATAAGTATATCCTATCACGCTTCCGTTATCGTAAAACCGCACCAATTGAAGCGCTCCTGATTCGTCATAAAACTCTTTTCTTCCGTGTTGCAAATTCTCTACATACTGCACTGTAGTAGAAAGTTGACCGTTTTCATGGTAATTTTCTAGAGCACCGGATAAGGAACCGTAGTCATAATAGCCTTTATCCTCAATTTTACCATTTTCATAAAATCTTTTGAACTCGCCATTTTGTCTCCCTTTTGAATAGTTCTGGATTTCCTTTAGTTGACCGTTGTCATAAAACCACTGCCATTCTCCGTCTTGAGAGCCATTTAAATAGTTTCCCGTGAGGATTCTATCACCGTAAAAATTGAATTTCTCGTACAAACCATGCCTGATTCCGTTTAAAAAAGAAGTTTTTGAAAATACTTTTCCATTCGCATGTTTCGTTACCAGCGTGTAGCTTCCGTTAGGTTTTTCGTAATCAATGACATCCAGTATTTCTTCGTTGATCGTGTAGAACTTATCTTCCATAATTTCTCCGAATTCGAAAGTCGAAACAGTTTCCAATGCTCCATCACAACTGAAATATTGTTGTTCGCCATGATAATCACCATTGTGGAAATAATTGATGGATTCCAAAGTGCCGTCAATATAATAATTCCTCCATTCCCCGTGCTGTTGTCCATCTTTATACCATCCTTGCGACTTCATGTTCTTGTTCATAAAGTAAGAAACAAAATAGCCCGAAAGCGTATCGTTCACATAGGTGGAAACAGATTCCTTCTCGCCATTTGCGTAAAAGATAAAATACTGACCTTCCGCAAGGTTATCATTATAATTTCCTTTTTCGGTAAGCACTCCCTTGTTGGAATAATATTTCCACTCCCCTTTTTTTCCCCCTTTTACATCGTAAACACCTTCCGATGTTTTTTTGCCCAAAGGCGAATAACTTGTATAGTAAAAATCACCACCTCGTTTTTTGTCTTCAGCAATGGTTTTACCCGATTTGTCATAAAAACGGTAAGCCACAAGTGTACCTTTGTTGTAATCATATTCATAATACATTTTCCCATCGCGGTCATAAAATTTGACCAACCCATCGATCACACCGCCTTTGTGGGAATACTCGCTTTCCAACTGACCATTGGAATAATAGGTTTTCCAGATTCCTTCATTTTCGCCGTTTGAAAAATTCCCGGTTTTCTGAAGTTGGGAGTTGGAATAATACGCTTTATACGGCCCATGTAAAATGCCATCCATATAGTTGGTTTCTGACATTAGCTGTTTGTTCGGATAAAATTTCTTCTCGAGTCCGTGCCGATTGTTGTTCTTGAAAGGCATTTCCGCAAAAACATCTCCATTTACATAATATTCATACGCTGTTCCCTCTATTTTATCTTCTTTGTAAATAATATCGAATTCAGGTAAAGTTTCGCCTGCGTCAAAATACGATGTATATTTTCCATCCAACATATCATTTTTGAAGACTTTGGTATGTTCCAAAGCTCCTCTACTTTCATAGACATCGTACTTTCCGGATAGAACACCGTTGACAAACTGTGCTGAAATGTTCAATCTTCCATTTGGGAAGTAATATAAATTTTTGCCATTTATTTTTCCATCTTTGAAAATCGCTGTTTCCTTGATTTTTTCAGGACCAAAAAACCACACCCATTTTCCTTCTTTTTCGGCATTTTTATTGAAATTTCCTTTTGCCGAAAGACTTCCATTCATGTCATAAAACCTCCAATCACCTTTTGTTTCTTGATTTGTATAATCCCCAACGGCCTGTAAGTATTCGGTTGAATAAATGTAATGAAGCCCTTTGTCTTCCTCTTCTGTCCTGAAATTGGGTTCTGAAAGAATAGAAGCCCATTTTTCTGAAAAGTTTGTAATGAAAGAATTTACACCTTTCAAATTTTTCTCGATTATCTTTTTATAATGTTCGTTCTCAATGGAATAATTCATTGTATAAATCATTTCATCGAACAAATCTTCTTTCATTACCCACTGATATAAAGGAACGTAGGTTTTTGCCCAAAAACCTTCATCTCCTTTGTATTTTTTTAATTGTTCCAAAAGTGCATGAGTTTGCTTGACAATGGCAATGTTTATTTCGTTTCCGGTATCGTAATTTTCATTGAGGGCGATTTTATTGTTCAAGATCAAATCGATTTGCTTGAAGGATTCTGCATCTGGCGAAAGCTGGAAATCCTTTTGAGCAACATTTGGATTTTTAGCACTGACGGTCGAATTTAAATTTTGCAAGACGCTGAACGAATTTGCGCCATCCGGTTGCAATAAAAGGAAAAAATTGTAGCACATTATCGCCTGCGCCATTCTCTCCTGCTTGTAAGCGATATCACCCAATCGCAAATGTGGGTTCGGATAAATGGGATTATACAGAATTGCGTTTTGCAAAGAAGTAATAGCTTCTTCCGTCCTCCCCATTTCATCCAAAACAACTCCTTTGTTGTACCAAAGAATGGATTTTTTGGGGTACATTTCCAAGGCTTCTTCGTAAATTTTTAAACCTTCCTCTAGGTTTCCAAGATTCACATTGGCCACTCCTTTATTGACAAAAAAAGATAGATTTTCCTCTGCGCAGTTTCGCTGCAAACCTTCATCTGCGACTTTTACCGTCTCTTCAAATTTTTGTACTTGCAGCAAATAATAAGTCTTCGAAACCAAAGTAGCGCAATAGAGGGAATCATTCGGATTGACTTCGTCAAGAATCTCCAAAGTTTGATTGAAATCTCCTGTATTTATGCTTTCTGAAGCTCTTTCATATATTTCTTCTGCATCTTGAAACGGAATTTTGTCCTGAGCGGTTATCATGTTTGCTGACAAAAGCAGCGAAAAAAATAATAGTTTCTTCATTTTAAAGGGTTTGTAATTAATATTTAATCCTTATTACAGTGGCTTCCTTGAAAAAATCAGGTAACAAAAAAAGGAATACGAGATTCCTCTTCAATTATTTAATAACACAATTCTGAAAGCAAAGTTTTTCAAAATCAGGGATAAACCAAAAGCCTTTCATGTACGAATTTTCGTCAAATATAAAACCTTCAATTCGTTCACCTGTAATTTTTCGCTTAAATTATTAACTTTTTTTAAACATTTTAAAACTGGATTTTCTGAAGTTCTTGCTCGTTTTCAATAATATTCTCATCATAAACAAGTGTCCAGTTAAGCGTATTTGTTAAAATGTAAATTTTCTGAAGCTCACTGATCAATCGGTTCTGCGCATTGTCTTTCAAGTCGGATTTTTTAATTTTTTCCTGTATATTTTGTGCCACCTTCTTTTTTATTTTATTGTAATCTTCTTCATCAAATTGATTTAAATAATCCTGGGTGACATCGTAATATTCAATATTGGGATAAATGTTCAGTTCCGGTTCCGGGATTTGTTTAATCCTAACTATTTTTTCCTTTTCGTTAATTTCGGTTTCTATTTTTCTCAAATCATACGCAATCGTCACTTTTGCATTTACAATCACAATTGCTTTTTTTGATGCTGAAAAAATATCCAGATAAAACTTCTTGTCGTTTTTAAAAGTAAAAACCTGAGAAAAACTGCCTTCGGTGACAATCAATTTACCAACGTTTTTAATCTCTCTTTGGATCAACGCCGAATTTTCGATAATTTGTTCAGATTCCTCCTTCTGATTTTCAAAATATCGAAAAACAAGAACCACAGTTAATGTAATTAACGCGCCAATGATTATTTTTTTCATGTTGGTTTTTTTCTAAAAATACGATTTTTTAATTTTCGAAAAATGGCATCTCTAAAACAAAAATGGATTTATGTAGGATTTTTTTTTCATATTGTACTTCTTTATTCAGACAATTTGATCATCTAAAATGGAGAAAAAAATTTCAAGAAAAATCCGGGATTTTGCTCAATACGCAGAACTGATGCCCGGCGTGGTGATCATACATGATACCAATACATTTTCTACTGTCTATATGTCCTCAAATGGTTTGGAAGGATTGGGCATTTCTTTAAGTGAAATCCAGGAAATGGGTGCTGATTATCATAATCGTTTTTTCAATAATGAAGACATGAGTGTGTTTATTATCAAATTGTCCGAATTATTGCAGAAAGGAAGACAAGAGGAAACCTTTACTTTCTTCCAACAGGTAAAATTAAAAGATCGTCAAGATTGGGCATGGCATCTATGTTCTACCCGTATTTTCCATATTGATGAAGACGGAAACCCAACTCATATCATCACGATTGCCATTCCTATTGAGAATATGAAACATATTTCTCACAAAGCTGAACGTCTGCTTGCCCAAAACATGTTTTTTCAAAAAAACATGGAAAAATTTCTCAGTCTGGGGAAACGTGAAAAAGAAATATTGCAACTGGTAGCCATGGGAAAAACTTCTTCAGAAATCGCAAAAGATCTAAATATTTCGGTAGAAACGGTGAGTACGCATCGTAAGGTTATTAAGCATAAATTAGGTGTTTCAAACACCTACGAATTTATTGAATATGCCCAAGCCTTTGATTTGATTTAAACGCTTTCTATTGTAAAATTCTTCTCAGCAGTTGCTCCAATTGTCGCGCATTTTCAATATCCAAAGCCTGAATCTCGAAATTGTTTTGATAATTGCCAATGATTCCGTCTTCGTAATATTTGATTATTTTCTCCATGTAATTGGTATTTATAGAAACAAAAACTTTTTTGGAAGCGGTTTCAAAATTTATTGAAGCTGGATTTATATCCTTGGCATTAAATTCCCAAATCTTTTCTTTGCTCTTTTTTTCACCGATTTCCATGATCTTAAATCTGAAAATATTGTCAGGTAAAATTTCAAAAGTTTGATTGAAGGCAGTTTTGTCTACAACCACATTGTGGATGTTCTCAATAAATTGCTGAAGTAAGGCGTCACGCGAATTGCTATATTGGGCTTCCTGATTTTCACAAAGTTGTATTATTTGCCTGAAGATATCTTCTATTATTATCGCATCTTCAACTTCCCCAACTTCAAGAATTAATTCATTGTGGTAGTTTTTTTGAACATCGTCAACCAAATGTTTTAAGTATTTTTTTCCGGCTTTCGTCTTCAATTCTATATGGACATTCTTGCTGCTAATATCATATTTTGTCAAATTTGGGTCTAAATCTTTTAAATTAAAAAAGAATGCCTCTTCTGAGCTTTTTGAAGCATTGCCAATTTGTTTTTTAAATTCAAGTATGCATTCCCCAGAAAAATTTTGGTCGTAACTGTTTTCACCCACGATGATTTTCTTGATTTTTTCATTGATCAAAGACAAACCCTGGGAAATGGAATTAACTTTTGGGATCGTATTTTCAATTATTTTTTCTGAAAGTCGGCTCGCTTCTTTTAAAACCTTCTGAAGATCTCGCGCATTTTCTACGTTTTCGCAGTAAATTTCAATATTGTTGGTGTAACTTTTCTGTTCCCCATTAAGCGCATATTTTACGGTATTGAGTTTTCTACGGGTTTTAAAACTAACTAAGGAAACATCTCCTTTTATTTCCAATAAGAGCGAATTGGGATCAATATTGGCTAAATTGAAATTATAAACAGAATTATTCGACTTTTTGCCGGTACTTTGATTGATTGTTAATTCGAGTCGCCCGGGATAATCCGGATTTGAATTAACCTGTTGTTCATAATTTCTGTCTTGCAATGCAACATTCTTTACGTTTTCTTTCAACCAATCTATATGTTGATCGAAGGTTGTTAAAGACAATCGCTTTTCTGTTATTTCAGCAGACAAAGGAATCAGAGACTTGAACAAATCCGCCAAAATCCTACCATTATCAATATTGTCTGCAAAAACATTAATGGCATCCGTATATCCAATTTTTTGATTGTCCGTTGTTTTTTTAATCAATTTCTGATTTCTGTTCACCAATAACTGAACCTGTATGATTTCTTTATTGGCGTATGCTTTTACAGTATTAATATCAATATCCGAAAGATTGAAGTTGTAAGATTCTTCCGTAACCTTCCCATTTTTAATTGACGTGTTCGTAATTTTCACTTGTAGAACACCTGGTTCGATTTCCGAAACCGATTGGGAAATTTCTTCCTTTCCTGTTTCTACATTCTGAAGTTCTTTCGATAAATTTTCTACAACTGTTGAAAAATTCTGAGCATGGGAAATAGAGGTGAGCAAAAAAATAAATAGAAATTTTTTCATATTAAAATCGAGATTACAACCAGTTTATTTAATGCAATTGACTGTACCTAAACGAACATGCGATTCGCAAATAATTTTGAGCGGTCTTTCATTGTGGTGTTTTCAGAATATTCATTTTGTTCTGTTAGGTTTAATGTAAAAATATATTCGATATTATTCTATTACAATACCCAGTTATGGGGAATTCTTCTGGATATGAAAAAATCAAATTCTATAAGTATATACTTAAAATTCGAAAAAAAACTGCGGATACTTTTGTATATTTAGACGGAATTTTTAGAATCGAAAAAAAATGAATAGGACCTCAAATATTTTCGTGTTAATCCTAATCGGCGGATTGTACAGTTGCGCCAATATGGATGTCGAAAAACAACAGGCAAACCAGAAAAAAGTTATGGAAAACGAATTATTGGCAGAATGGACCGGTCCTTATTCCGGAGTTCCGGCCTTTGATAAAATGGAACTTTCATTGCTCCAACCTGCAATTGAAAAAGGAATGGAAATGCATCTTTCTGAAATTGAAAAAATTGCCAACAATCCCCAACCGGCGACTTTCGAAAACACGATTGTTGAGATGCAGAAATCCGGGGACGCACTGGATCGCGCTTTTACCTACTACGGAATCTACAGCAGCAACCTTTCTTCGGCCGAATTCAGAAAAATTCAAGAAGAATTGGCGCCTAAAATTTCAGATTATTCTTCGGAAATTTCCCAAAACGAAAATCTCTTCCGCAGAATAAAAACGATCTATGATAATTCATTGGAAAAACCACTTGCACCGCAAGCACAACGAACAGTCCAACTTATTTATGAGGATTTCGCCATGGACGGTGCCGGACTTAATGAAGCCGATAAAAAACGGTACGCCGAAATAAACAAGAAACTTTCAAAATTATACACGAGTTTTTCTAACAATGTGCTTGCAGATGAAGAAAATTACGTTGTTTATTTTGACGATCACCAGTTAAGTGGTTTACCGGATTCGTTTATCAGATCAGCTGCACAGGCTGCTGAAGAGCGTGGCAGAAAAGGCAAATATGCGGTTTTGAATACACGATCATATATGGATCCGTTTTTGACTTTTTCGGATGAACGCGAACTAAGGGAAAAAGTATGGAGGAATTATTATTCACGAGGCGACAACAATGACGAATTTGACAATAATGCAATCATCAAACAAATATTGGAACTTCGAGACGAACGTGTAGAATTATTGGGTTTTGAAAATTATGCGCAATGGCGATTGCAAAACCGAATGGCAAAAACACCTGAAAAAGCAATGGAATTAATGCTTGAGGTGTGGCCAGCCGCTTTGGCACGCGTTAAAGAGGAAGTTTCGGATATGCAGGCAATTGCAGATGAAAAAGAAAAAAATATCCAAATTGAACCTTGGGACTATAGATATTATGCCGAGAAAGTCCGCAAACAAAAATATGATCTCGATAGC
The DNA here is from genome assembly GCA_035705495.1 of Salinimicrobium sp. Classification (GTDB taxonomy): domain Bacteria; phylum Bacteroidota; class Bacteroidia; order Flavobacteriales; family Flavobacteriaceae; genus DASSWB01. Next base: position 27,235 of record DASSWB010000016.1, read on the forward strand.
GAAGAAGTAAAGCAATATCTCGAACTCGGAAACCTTACGCAGGCTTTATTTTTTACTGCTGGAGAATTGTTCAATTATGAATTTACACCAGTGGAAAATGTTCCTGTTTTTCATGAGGACGTGAAAGTTTGGGAGGTAAAAGATAAAATATCCGGTGATTTAATCGGACTCTGGTATTTGGATCCTTATGCGAGGAAAGGGAAACGTTCCGGTGCGTGGGCAACGCAATACAGAAGCTTTTCTGAACTTGAAGGCGCAAAACCAGTATTGGCTTCCAATAATTCGAATTTTATCAAACCCGCCCCAGGACAACCCGTTTTGGTTTCTTGGGATGATGCGACGACTTTTTTTCATGAATTCGGGCATGCTTTGCATTTTCTCTCCTCCAATGTCAAATATCCAAAGTTGAATGGTGGCGTACGTGATTACACTGAATTTCAATCGCAGTTATTGGAACGTTGGTTGTCAACCGATGCAGTTATCAATAAATTTTTACGTCATCATGAAACCGATGAACCGATGCCGAAAGAATTGGTGGAAAAAATCAAAAAAGCAGCTACTTTTAATCAAGGATTTGAAACTACGGAATTTTTGGCATCCGCAATCATGGATATGAAATACCATACCACGGATCCAGAAAACATTGATCCCGATAAATTTGAAAAGGAGGAACTCGCAAAATTGGGAATGCCCGATGAAATTGTAATGCGTCACCGAACACCACACTTCGGACATGTATTTTCCGGTGAAGGATATGCTGCGGGCTACTACGGATATTTGTGGGCAGATGTCCTGACTTCTGATGCGGCGGAAGCTTTTGCAGAAGCACCAAATGGATTTTACGATAACCAATTGGCCGAAAAACTGGTAAAATATCTTTTTGCTCCGCGTAACGCCATGGATCCAGCTGAAGCTTATAAATTGTTTAGGGGAAGAGATGCAAATATTGACGCCTTGATGCGTGATAGAGGATTTCCCGTGAAGAAATAAATGCTGTGCAGCTAGTTTTTCAATTTAAAAAATGAACAACATTTTAGAACTACGGACTGTCATGGTCACTAGATACATCACTCCTTTACGCGAAGGTGGATCACTTCCGGCTTTGGCGGAAGCTGATGACGATTTCAAATATGTTTTGAAATTCAAAGGTGCAGGCCACGGTGTAAAAGCTTTGATTGCCGAGTTATTGGGTGGAGAAATTGCTCGAGCTTTGGGATTGAAAGTTCCCGAACTTGTTTTTGCAAATTTGGACGAAGCTTTTGGAAGAACCGAAGCCGATGAAGAAATCCAAGATCTTTTACAAGGAAGTCAGGGTTTGAATTTAGCTTTGCATTTTCTTTCGGGCGCCATTAACTTTGATCCTGTGGTGACTGTTGTGGATTCAACACTTGCTTCAAAAATCGTTTGGCTGGATGCTTTTATTACCAATGTTGATCGGACTTTCAGAAATACAAATATGCTGATTTGGAACCGAGAACTTTGGCTAATAGACCACGGGGCATCGTTTTATTTTCATCATTCTTGGGTCAATATGGAGAAAGGTTCAAAAACACCTTTTTCGTTTATAAAAGACCACGTTTTATTACCACAAGCTTCTCAATTAGAGGAAGTAGACAAAGAATTTAAACAAATTTTATCCGAAGAAAAACTGAGAGAACTTATTAACTTAATTCCTACTGAATGGCTTCAATGGGAAGTTTCAGAAGAAACGCCTGAAGAAATCAAAGAAATATATTTCCAATTTTTAACGACCCGATTAAATCATTCCGAAATCTTTATAAAAGAAGCTCAAAATGCAAGACAAACACTTATATGAATACGCCGTGATTCGTGTTTTGCCAAGGGTGGAGCGCGAAGAATTTCTGAATGTGGGAATCGTTCTTTTTTGTAAAAGGAAAAAGTATTTGAAAATGCGCTACAAATTGGATGTTGGAAAACTCCAATCTCTTTGCACCGACTGTGACGTAGAGCAAATTGAATTAAATTTAAAATCCTTCGAAAAAATCGCAAATGCCGATAAAGATGGTGGTCCAATTGCACAATTAGATTCCGCGGAACGTTTTAGATGGCTTACCGCAATCCGCAGTTCGGTTATTCAAACTTCCCGCCCACATCCGGGTTTGTGCAATGAACTGGATAATACCCTAGACAGGTTGTTTTCTGAATTGGTGTTGTGATTGTAGATGTGAGATGTGAGATTCTAGATGCTAGATGCTAGATTCTAGACACTAGACACTAGACGTTATACATTATACATTATACATTATACATTATACATTCTAGATGCTAGACACTAGACGTTATACCTATTACATTATACATTGGTATTTGGTATACAGAAATTGTTCATTCTTTATTAACCATCCCCAAAAACTCATCCTCAGAAATAATCGGTATTCCCAAGCTTTCTGCTTTCGCCAATTTACTCGGACCCATATTTTCCCCTGCAACAACGTAAGTGGTTTTTGAAGAAATGGAACCGGAAACTTTTCCACCATTGTCCTCGATTAATTTTTTAAGTTCGTTTCGCGAGACTTTTTCAAAAACACCCGAAACCACAAATGTTTGGGCTTCCAAAATATTAGTTTGATTCGCCAATTTATCAGCCGAAATTTCCAATTGAACCCCGTAATCTTTCAACCGCTGAACCGCCAACCGATTTTCTTCAACTTGAAAAAATTCAACAACACTCTGTGCGATTCGTGTTCCAATTTCATCTACCGCTTCCAATTCTTCCGCAGAAGCGTTTTCAATGGCTTCAATACTTTTAAAATGTTTGGCCAGTTTCTTTGCCACTGTTTCTCCCACATATCTTATTCCGAGGGCAAAAAGTACACGTTCAAATGCAATTTCTTTGGATTTTTCTATCCCAGAAATAATGTTGTCTGCCGACTTTTCCGCCATTCGTTCCAAAGGCAAAATATCTTCTTTTTTCAATTCATATAAATCCGCATAATTTCCAATCAGATTATTGTTGACGAACAAAGCAATTGTTTCGCCACCCAAACCTTCAATATCCATTGCTTTTCTGGAAATATAATGCTGAATCCGACCAATAATCTGCGTGGGACAACCATTCGCATTTGGACAATAATGTTGCGCTTCGCCTTCAGTCCGCACCAATTCCGTTTCACACTCTGGACAATGCGTGATGTATTTCGTCTCCTCGGAATTCGGATTTCTTTTTGTAAAATCGACCCCAATAATCTTCGGAATAATCTCCCCTCCTTTTTCCACATAAACCGAATCGCCTTCCCGCACATCCAACTTCTGAATCTGATCTGCATTGTGCAAAGAAGCCCGTTTTACAATCGTTCCGCCCAATTGAACGGGTTCCAAATTGGCAACTGGCGTTATCGCGCCAGTTCGTCCCACTTGATACGTAATTTTATGTAAAACCGTGGAAACTTGCTCGGCCTTAAATTTATAAGCCATTGCCCAGCGCGGTGATTTGGCGGTGTTTCCCAATTCTTCTTGCTGGTGAAAATCATTTACTTTAATAACAACACCATCGGTTTCATAAGGTAAATCGTGCCTGTGCACATCCCAATAATCAACGAATTCGCGTACTTCCTCAATACTTTTCGCCAATCTTGCTTCATTGGGCACTTTAAAACCCCATTTCCGCGCTTTTTCCAAACTTTCAAATTGGGTTTTTATACCAAGATTCGAACCCGTAATATTGTACAACAGACACTCCAACGGACGTTTGGCGACTTCAGAACTGTCTTGTAATTTCAGACTTCCCGAAGCTGTATTTCGCGGATTTGCATACGGCTCCTCACCTGCTTCCACTCTTTCCGCATTCAGATGCGCAAAACCTTTGTAAGGCAAAACAATCTCCCCACGGATTTCGAATTTCTCAGGATGATCATTGTTTTTTAACTTTAAAGGAACCGATTTTATGGTCCGCACATTGTTGCTCACATCGTCTCCTTGAAATCCGTCGCCACGGGTCACGGCTCTTTTAAAAACGCCATTCTCGTACAAAAGACTGATGGAAGCGCCGTCATATTTCAACTCACAAACATATTCAACTTTGCCATCCACCATTTTCATAATCCGCTTTTCCCAATCTTCCAAATCTTCCTTGGAATAGGAATTAGACAAAGAATACATTCTATGTTCGTGCTGAACCGTTTCAAAATTTTTCGTCACCGCTCCTCCAACCCGCAATGTTGGGGAATTTTCATCCAAAAATTCAGGATGCTTTTCCTCCAATTCCTGAAGTTCCTTGAGTTTTGTATCAAACTCATAATCAGAAATTTCCGGTTTATCCAGAATATAATAATTGTAATTGTGTTGGTGCAATTCCTCGCGAAGTTGCTTTATTTTTTCTTCGGTGTTCATTTATTTTCTTTCTTTCAGCTCATCTTCTTCAAAAATAAGCGGATATTTTTTATTCCGATGTACAATATCAGTTATAAATTCCGAAGCAAAAGCCTTATCATTCATCGGAATCCAATCTTTTTGATTTTTATCAATTACAATAAACAATCCTTCTTCATCACCCGTTGCACAAAACCGTTCATAATCACCGGTGAATTTTTCCAATCCGGTTTTCTGATTTAAAAAATCAAATACATTTTTCACATTATTTGTTGCGAGCCCGATTTCTGCGATACCGACGAGGCTTTTTCCTGAAAATTCCTCGGATTGCGACGGAAAAAAATGTCGGCGGGAAATAAATTCCATTACATTTTTATCAGCGTCATAAAAATAAATGGATTTTGCTTTCCACGCAGGAAAATCGACAATTTCTTCCTCCGCGTTTTTTAAAATTAAAACCCGTTGCTTCAGCCATTGCAATGCCTTCATTTCTTGCTGCGCTGGAATATGAAATGCAATATGATAAGGTGTTGCACCTTTTTTCTGCCGAATTTTTAAAACGGAAAAACCGATTTGTATTTCAATTTCTTCTTCTGAAGTTTGTTTTACAGGCAGCCGAAGCACTTCAGAATAAAACCGCTTCTGTGCTGGAAGCTTCTCAGTGTAAATTTTCAAACAATCAATTCTCATTTTTTTCGCTTTTAAAAAACTTGTTTTTAATGCTCCTTCAAGGTCTTCGAGGCCTTTTAGGCGTTTCCGATGCATTCTTTTCAAGCCTACAAGGTTTTGGAGACCTTGCAAACCCCTTGATTATTTTTCTCCTTTCAACATCCGTTCATTCCCAAAAATATCTTTTTTTAGGTCGACGCTGAAATTATTTTCCTCCAAAAGCGCCGCCGTTTCTTTACCGAGATAC
>DASSWB010000017.1:0-47292 GCA_035705495.1 Salinimicrobium sp.
TTCTGGAGGTTTTTTAATGATAATCCTAATGATTTTCAATATTTCTCTTATTTCATTCGAATAAATTAATTTTTAGTTTAGGTTTGTCGAATTCTTATTAGAGAAACATTACAAAAATCATCTTTATTTTCAATTTATGAAACACACTTATTTTTTTACGGGGGCAATTGTTGTGCTCCTAACTATCCTCTCTTCCTGCGAAACAGAATCTTATGAAGAGCCTTTGGATCATCTTCAACAACAAGACGTTTCTGTTAGCAAAATAAGCTACAAAAATTTAAAAGCAAATAAAGAAGCTGTAAGAGAAATAAAAAATGTCATCACCAAAACCCTATCTTCAACTATTTCTCAACGAGTGGTTTTACAATGAAGAGTTTGAGATTTTTATTGATACTACCAATGTTATTGTTACAGAAAGTGATACTGAAAAATCCATAACTATGAGTATCTTAAAAGATCAGGATTTGACAAAAGTTGAAAACTTGGTTTTAGTCTTAATGGATGATGGAAGTTATAAAGCTTTTATTACTGAATATTCATTATCTACAGAAGATTTGGAAATTTTAGCTTCTGGGGGCAATATTGCCAATGCTATACCTACTTTAATTACCGAAATTGATAGTGGTTCAAAAATTCATGTTTCTGGGGAATGTTCAGTAACAGTTAATTATACCGTAAGATCTTGTAAAGACGAAGATGGAAATTGGCAAGCGGATAACGGTCAATCAGGTAACGGTTGTGCTAGTAATTTCGGAGCCCTAGTAACATACCAGATAGTAACGATTGATATGTATTGTATGGCGCAAGGTGGTGGAAGCAGCGATATTCCAGTAGGGGATCCTGATGGCTCAGGAAACACAGGATATGATTCAGATACACCAGGAGGTTCTTCTTCTACAAACAATAATTCCATTTATGATTCCATTATAGATATGCTATTCAACACTACTTTCGTTCCTTGCACAGAATGTGTGGAATTGACACCAGAATTATCTAGCTTCATGTCTTCATTATCACAAGATCTCCTAGATTATTGGAGTAGTCTAACTTTCCGGAGCAAAACTCAATATATTGATTATATGATCCAAAATAATTATTCCACTGAAGCGCAGGAGGAAGTAGTAACTATTCTTGATATTTTGGACGATGGAATGGTGAATGGCGAGTATGTTGTAGTTGGACCTGATGTTCCAATAGAAGATATGGCAGAGTATTTAAGTTGCTTTAATCCCTCACAACCCGCAATGCTTACCATATATGCTGATCAACCTGTTGCCAATAGCCATTGGTTATATTCATCTGAGGATCGTGTGGGTCATGCCTTTTTCTCCATTGAACAGGGATCCAATATTGCAACTCTGGGATTTTATCCCCAAAGTACCCTAGGCGCTATAAATCAGCTTCCAGTATATGGAGCGTATGGGAATGATGAAAATCATGACTATGATGTTAGTATTTCGATACCTATAAACGCTTCCACACTATCTCAAATTATTGAAACTTTAACGAGTAATGCATCCCCTATGTATCACCTAAACATAAATAATTGTACCGATGTTGCACTTCTGATTGGTAACTTAACACAAGTCGAATTTCCGTCTTGTAAATCTCCTTATGTTTTTTGGCAGGGAAATACCCCCGGAACTCTTAGAGAGACAATTAGAACTATGCCTATTCCCAACGGAGGCAGTAACAATTTATCTGGTGGTAATGCAGAAAGTAACAATTGTAACTAATGGTCATGAAAAAAAAATTGCTAAAGTTCTTGGTTATTCTTTCGTTTCTGTTAATTATTATTCCAACTCCTCATGTAATCCTGCCAATATTTATTATATTATTTCTTGGGTTTCTTCAAATGTTTTATGAAGATTTTCATATGGATAATGTATATACTTTTATGATGCTAATGGGAGTTATTTTACTTTTTTTAAAGAAAATCTACATTAAACTAATAGGACATAGTTTGTTATTGATTGCATTGTTTTCCATAATCCATAAAGAAGATTTTGAAAATCTGTTGTTTGTTTCGAGTTTTATCCTGCATTTAATTCTTTCAGGAGTCTATTACTATAAGATATTTAGCGAGAGAAAAACGCGCTGCGATTGCTGAGAAGCCTTAATAAATTTGAAAAGTAGAAGACTCTGGAGAAATCTGGTGTTTTTTATTTAATATTGTTTTGGGTTAGATTACCTTTATTTTTTATTCTGAAAAATGCTGCAAGTAAAAAATCTTTCCTTTAGTTATACAGAATCTCCACTTTTACAGGATATCAGTTTTATCCTTGAACAAGGGGAAAATTTATCGATAATTGGTGAAAGTGGCTGCGGAAAGAGTACATTGCTACAAGCTATTTTCGGACTTCACGACGTTCAGGGTGAAATTTTTTGGAATGAGAAAAAGCTGCTCGGTCCGCAGTTCAACATTGTGCCGGGAGAGGAATTCATTAAATACCTTCCACAGGATTTTGATTTGATGCCGTTTATATCGGTTGCAGAAAATGTTGGAAAACATCTTTCCAATATTTATCCGCAAAAAAAGAAAAAACGCATTCAAGAACTTTTGGAAATGGTCGAAATGGCGGATTTTAAAAATGTAAAAGCGAAAAACCTCAGCGGCGGACAAATGCAAAGAGTCGCGCTTGCAAAGGTCTTGGCAAAAGAACCCGATCTTATTTTACTTGATGAACCTTTTGCACATATAGATCATTTTCGAAAGAACGATTTGCGACGCAGACTTTTTTCATACTTAAAAAGCAAGAATATCGCTTGCATTGTTGCCACGCACGACAAAACCGATGCGCTTTCCTTTGCAGATAAAACCATTGTTTTACGAAATGGAAAAATTGTGGCAGAAGGCAATCCGCAGAAAATATACTACACTCCAAAGAACGCGTATGTCGCTTCTTTATTTGGAGAAATCAATGAGATTCCCGTCCACGAATTGATTCCGTTTGATGATAAAACCAAAACCGTGATTTTATATCCTCACGAATTAAAATCGGGACGATCGGGATTGGAGGTGAAGGTAATTTCCTCTTATTTCAAAGGATCTCATTATTTAATCGAAGCTGAAAGCAACGATAAAAGCATTTTTTTCGAAAACAAAAAAGCGTTACCGGACGGCAGAATTTTATATTTAAAAGTTTCCGAAAAATTGCTCAAGACAAGACTAAGTTAGTCGCTGAAAAATGCGCTTTCGAATTATTCGAATTTCAACGGCGAAAGATTTCGCATTTGCCGTATGATCCAATTCTTTCTATTCGCAATATAATTACTGGCGGGATTTGCCTTGTATTCCCGCGGATTTGGCAAAATTGCAGCAATGGAAGCAGCTTCCGATGAAGATAAATCCGCCGCCGACTTTTTGAACCAAAATTGGGCAGCAGCCTCAGCGCCGTAAATTCCATCACCCATTTCGATGCTATTTAAATAGACTTCCAAAATACGTTCCTTGTCCCAAAACAATTCGATCAAGAAAGTAAAATAAACCTCAAAACCTTTTCTAAGCCAGCTTCTTTGTGGCCACAAAAATACGTTCTTGGCAGTCTGCTGTGATATGGTTGAAGCGCCTCGCGTTTTATTTGATTTTTTGTTGCTTTCTATCGCCTTTTCAATCGCTTCCACATCAAAACCATTATGTGTCAAAAACTTTTGATCTTCACTCGCAATAACCGCAAGTTGTAAATTGGGAGAGATTTGATCCATAGAAACCCAATCGTGTTGAAATTGAGGTGGCGCTTCGTTTTCCATTGCTCTTATTGCCATCAATGGCGTATACGGTACGGGAACCCATTTGTACAGTAAAACCCATAACACCGAAAACACGAGAAAATAAATGATGGTTTTGAATATAAACCGAAAGAATCTCTTCATACCATTTTAATTTTTTGATTTGAAAAATTAAACAAAATCGGCCAGTTCCCTACCCACAAAACTACCAATTGCAACTCCCATTCCGCCCAATCTTACACCGCAGAAAACATTTTCAGAAATTTGATTTACAATTGGCATTTTCTGAATCCCCACGCCCATTATTCCCGCCCAGCGATGATCAATTTCGAAATCACAATCTGGTAAAATCGTGGTTTTCAAAAGCTTTTCCAGTTGTTGTTGAATAATTTGCGTCTGTGCAATCTCAGTGGTTTCCTCGCGTTTTATATCTAAATTCCTTCCTCCGCCAAAAAGAATCCGATTGTCGATATTCCTGAAATAATAATAGCCTTTTTCCAAATGGAAAGTTCCTTTAATTTTAAGATCAGGAATCGGTTTCGTGATTAAAACTTGGGCTCTGGCAGGTTTTACCTCTGGAATTCCGAGTTTAGATGCAAATCCGTTAGTAGCGATCAATAATTTTTTTGTTTTTAAACTGAATTGATTCGTTTTAACCTCAACGTTTTCATTTCCGTCCACAAATTCTTCCACTTCTATATTATTAAGGATTTTGATTCCTTTTTGCTGAACCTTTTCCAATAACGCTTCCATCATTTTACCGGTGTTCAACTGACCTTCAAATTGGTTAAAAATATATTTTGGCTGAATTTTTTTGAACTGAAAAATGTTCTCTTTTATCGAAAAAACATCCTTTTCAAAAATTGGCGATAGCAGCTGATTTATATTTTTAATTTCTGAAAGACAATTTTGAAACAATTCTTCGTCTTCCGCAGTAAATAGTTCATAACCCCCATACGGAAGATATTCTATTTTCTGATCTCCCAAATTTTTCCGAAGCAATTCCAACCCATCACGGCGCTTTTTCACCAGATCCAAAACCTCTTGTTCCGTATGCGAATTGAGATCGTCCAGAATTTCGGAAATACTTCCAAAACACGCAAATCCAGCATTTTTTGTACTTGCGCCATTCGGGAGAAATCCTCTTTCCAAAATTAAAATTTTCGCTTTTGGAAAACGCTGCTTTAAATTTAAGGCGCAATTTAATCCCACGAGTCCGCTGCCAACGACGGTAAAATCAATGTTAGAAAGCCAAGTGTTGTATTCCCAATAGGAAAGATTCATTTTTCGTTTTTTAAAAAAGGAAAATTACGGAAAGTCATAAACAAAAAGAGGTCCCCAGAAAACTATTTTCAGATTTCGGAAAGCCAATTTTCAGAAATAAAAAAGCTCCTTTCGGAGCTTCTTTTATTGTTCAATAGGTTTCATTTCAAATGATTCCATGAATTTTGTGGTATAATTTCCGAGCACATAATCCGGTTCGTCCATAAGTTGACGGTGAAACGGAATTGTGGTTTTCACCCCTTCAATTACAAATTCATCCAAAGCCCTTTTCATTTTATTGATCGCTTCTTCCCTGGTTTGCGCCGTGGTAATCAACTTTGCAATCATGGAATCGTAATTTGGAGGAATCATATATCCGCTATACACGTGCGTATCAATTCTCACACCGTGTCCACCCGGAGCGTGCAAGTTGGTAATTTTCCCTGGCGAAGGCCTGAAATCGTTATAGGGATCTTCGGCGTTAATCCTACATTCAATTGAATGCAACTGTGGTGTATAATTTTTACCGGAAATTGGAACACCCGCCGCCACTAAAATCTGCTCACGAATTAAATCATAATCGATTACCTGCTCGGTGATTGGGTGTTCTACTTGGATACGCGTGTTCATCTCCATGAAGTAGAAATTCCTGTGTTTATCCACCAAAAACTCTACTGTTCCGGCACCTTCATATTTTATGTATTCCGCAGCTTTAACAGCGGCATCTCCCATTTGCTTTCGCAACTTATCAGTCATAAAAGGAGAAGGCGTTTCTTCGGTCAATTTCTGGTGACGACGCTGGATAGAACAATCCCTTTCAGATAAATGACAAGCTTTTCCCGTACTGTCTCCAACAACTTGAATTTCAATATGACGAGGCTCCTCAATCAATTTCTCCATGTACATGCCATCGTTTCCGAAGGCAGCACCCGCTTCTTGACGTGCAGAATCCCAAGCGTTGTGAAGATTTTCTTTTTTCCAAACAGCGCGCATTCCTTTACCACCACCTCCGGCAGTTGCCTTTAACATTACGGGATAACCCATTTCGTCAGCCAATTTCTCAGCATCCTCATAGGTGTCCAGCAAACCGTCAGATCCTGGAATCGTTGGAACACCAGCAGCTTTCATGGTTGCCCGAGCAGAGGCTTTATCCCCCATTCGGTCAATCATTTCTGGACTGGCACCAATAAATTTAATATTGTGTTCTTCGCAAATTTTCGAAAACTTAGAATTTTCAGCTAAAAAACCATATCCTGGATGAATAGCATCCGCATTGGTTATTTCCGCAGCGGCAATAATATTTGATATTTTTAAATACGATAAATTACTTGGAGGAGGACCAATACAAACGGCTTCATCAGCAAAACGAACATGTAAGCTTTCTGCATCGGCCGTAGAATAAACCGCCACGGTTTTAATGCCCATTTCCTTACAAGTACGAATAACGCGTAGGGCAATTTCTCCCCTATTGGCAATTAATATTTTTTTGAACATACCTATATTTAATTTTTACAGAATAAAAAATTCCTGCTTTGGTATTATTATGATGGATCAATAATGAATAGAGGTTGATCAAATTCTACAGGAGAAGAATCATCCACTAAAATTTTCACGATCTTACCGGAAACTTCACTTTCAATTTCGTTGAAAAGTTTCATCGCTTCAATGATACAAAGAACATCACCTTCTTTTATCGTATCACCAACTTCCACAAAAATTGGTTTATCGGGCGAAGGTCTTCTATAAAACGTTCCAATGATTGGTGATTTTATTGTAATGTGGTTTGAATTCTGAACATCTCCACTATTGGTTTCCTTCGATTCTGTTTGCGGTGCCGGTGCAGCTTGTTGTGGTAATATTTGCTGCTGCATTGGTGTTGCCATTGGCATTTGCTGTTGAATCATACCAGCTTCCCTTGCTTCTTCGGAACCTGTTTTGATGGTGATTTTTATATCGTCCATCTCTAATTTCACTTCGCTGGCCCCTGATTTCGCCACGAATTTGATTAAATTCTGAATTTCTTTTATATCCATATTTAAAGGGTATTTGTTTTTAATTAGAATTATATGCCCATTTAAGGTAAATAGATCCCCAAGTGAATCCGCCTCCGAAGGAAGCAAAAATTAAATTATCTCCTTTCTTCAATTGCTTTTCGAAATCACTTAACAACAATGGTAAAGTTGCCGAAGTGGTATTTCCGTATCGCTGAATGTTTTTAAGCACCTTGGCGCTCTCCAAATTCATTCTACTTGCAGTTGCATCAATGATTCTACTGTTTGCCTGGTGTGGCACCAACCAATCTATATCTTCATTTGAAAGATTGTTTTTTCTCATGATTTTTTCGCTGATATCGGCCATATTGGAAACCGCAAATTTAAACACGGTTTTCCCATCTTGACGAACAAAATGTTGTTTTTTATCAACGGTTTCATGAGAGGCCGGAAGTAAAGATCCTCCAGCGTCTATTTTTAGGAATTCCCTTCCAATTCCATCGCTTCGTAGAATTTCGTCTTGCAAACCTAAATTGTCTTGATTGGGTTCAAACAAAACCGCACCAGCTCCATCGCCAAAAATAATACAGGTGGCACGATCTTTATAGTCAATGATCGACGACATTTTATCGGCACCTATAAGTAATACCTTCTTATATCTACCCGATTCTATATATGCCGCTGCTGTAGACATTCCGTAAAGAAAACTGGAACAAGCAGCTTGTAAATCGTATGAAAAAGCATTGACCGCGCCTATTTGTGTTGCAACATATACACCCGTAGCAGCAACTGGCATATCTGGTGTGGTAGTTGCCACAATGACCATGTCAATCTCTGCTGGATCTATATTGGCTTTTTCAAGAAGGTCTTGTGCTGCTTTGATAGCTAAGAAAGAAGTTCCTTTATCTTTATCTTTTAAAATTCGACGTTCTTTGATACCGGTTCTGGTGGTAATCCATTCGTCATTGGTGTCAACAAATGTTTCTAAAATTTGATTTGTTAACACGTAGTCCGGCACATAAGCGCCCACAGCGGTTATAGCTGCTGTAACTTTGCTCATACTTACAGGTTTATCCAAAAAGTGCAGTTTAACGCCCTCTCTGCAAATAGATGGTTGCCCATTCTACAAGAGTGCAAATTAAGCTCTTTTTAGGAATTATTCAACTTTAAACAAAAAACTCTCACGAAGTGAGAGTTCAATTGAATTCTTTCTAATAATATTAAGCTTCTACCTCTTCAGTATTGTCTATCAAAACTTGACCTCGGTAGTACAATTTACCTTCATGCCAGTGAGCCCGGTGGTACAAATGAGCTTCACCTGTTGTTGGATCTATTGCTATTTGTGGTACAGTAGCTTTATAATGGGTTCTTCTTTTATCTCTTCTGGTTTTTGAGATTTTTCTCTTAGGATGTGCCATTGCTAAAAATTATTTGTCGTTTAATAAGTTTTTTAATTTATTCCATCGAGGATCAATTTCCTCTTCATTCTTAACTTCCCAATTATCTTTTGGTTTCAGTTCTTCTAATTTTTCAAGTACTTCAGATTTTAACGTTCCATCCGCTATTCCTGGATGAATTCTCTTTGAGGGTACGGCCAAAACAATCATTTCGTAAATGTACTGCTGTACATTGACTTCAAATTCCCCATGAGGAAGTATTAATATCTCCTCATTTTCATTGTTGAATTCCTGCCCAAATTTTACCACCAAGAACAACTCACTCTCAATAGACTGGTCAAAAGATTCAGACGTTAAGTCACAATCTACATTCACAGTGCCTTTTGAAGTGAAGTTGAGTTCCATGAAAGTTGGTTTTTTTTCCAGCGTGAGCTTTACCTCAACATTGGAATCATTAAACTCATCATACTCAAAAAAATCAAAGAACTTTTTATCTATTTGATAATCAAATTCGTGCTTGCCAAGTTTCAGTCCTACAAATGGAATTGTAAATGCTGCTAATTTCCTCATTTCATCTTCATTGTCAATGCCTTCAAAAGGCAAATTGGCGGGTGCAAAGATATAAATTTTAATGAATTAAATCTTTTTTATAAACATTTTTTGTTTATATCTTTTTGGTGTGGACCTTTTTAAGCTGATTTGCCTTTAAGCCTTGATATTCCATTCTTCTATTATAGATGTCAACCGCTGCAAAAACCGCATGAACAAAAGAATCGTTCTTTGCAATTCCTTTGCCTGCAATGTCAAAAGCTGTTCCATGATCAGGAGAGGTTCTTACTTTTTTTAATCCAGCAGTAAAGTTGACACCTTTGCCAAATGAAATGGTTTTAAAAGGAACCAATCCTTGATCGTGGTAAGCAGCAATAATGGCATCAAAATTCTTGTAATTTCCAGAACCAAAAAAACTATCCGCCGCATAAGGTCCGAAAACCATTTTGCCTTTATCCAATAATTTTGCTATGCTTGGTTTAAATACTTCATTGTCTTCATTTCCAATAACACCATTATCACCATTGTGCGGATTTAATCCCAAAACTGCGATTTTTGGTTTGGTAACCTGAAAATCCTGTTTTAAAGTCTCCTCTATGGTATTTACTTTTTCTTCTATTAACGCAGCTGTAATTTTTGAAGCTACATCTTTAACAGCGACATGATCCGTAAGTAAACCGACTTTTAAAGTATCGGAAATCATCAGCATCAAACTTTTCCCTTTAAATTCCTTCGCTAAATAATCCGTGTGACCAGGGAAATTAAAAGTTTCCGATTGAATATTATTCTTGTGGATTGGGGCAGTTACCAAAACATCCACTTTATCATCCAAAATTGCTCTTGTTGCTGCTTGTAAAGATTTTAAAGCGTATTCCCCAGCGATTTTTTCCTCGGCACCAAAATTAATTTCAACGGATTCCTTCCAAACATTCACAACATTAATTTTCCCATCCAAGGCGGAAGATGCCTCTTCAATCCCGTGAAAATTGGTATCTAGATTGAAATGCTTTTTTAGAAAACTTATCAATTTTACTGAAGCAAAAATAACCGGTGTACAAATTTCAAGCATTCTCGGATCGTCAAAGGATTTAAGAATGATTTCCCCTCCTATTCCATTTAAGTCGCCAATGCTTATCCCCACTTTTATTTTTTCATCATGCTTCATACAAAGGTTATTTTATTAGTATTTTTAACCCCACAAATGTAATTAAATATTTGCAGCATGTTTACGGGGATTATTGAAGAAGTAGGTCGAATAAAAAACATAGAAAAAGAAGGTGATAATCTTCACCTGACCATTACCGCTGGATTCGCTTCCGAATTAAAAATTGACCAAAGTGTCGCGCACAATGGAGTGTGTCTTACCGTGGTAGAATGCAACAAGAATGATTATAAAGTCACGGCAATAAAGGAAACAATTGCCAAAACTGCATTTTCCAAATTAAAAAAAGGTGATTTAATAAATCTGGAGCGGGGAATGAAACTCGGCGACAGGTTAGATGGACATATTGTACAAGGACACGTGGACCAAACGGGAAATTGTATTGATGTTGAAGAAAACAATGGGAGTTGGCTCTTTACTTTTGAGTATGATGCATCCTTAGGTAATCTGACGATAGAGAAGGGTTCTATTACCGTAAATGGTGTGAGCTTGACGGTAGTGAATTCTCGGAACAATTCCTTTAGCGTCGCAATTATCCCTTATACTTTTGAAAACACCAATTTTTCAGAATTGAAAAAGAATGACAGCATCAATCTGGAATTCGACGTTATTGGCAAATACGTGAAAAAATTGACTAAAGGCTAGATTTTGATTTTTTGATCTTAAAAAATACAATCCCCAAAGTTATTCCAGCAATCAATAAAACCGGTAATCCCATGTCTATAGGCAAACCTGGAGGTGGTATAGCTCCGATAGGACCTCCAGTAGAAGGAGGCGGTGGTAGTTGCGGATCTGAAAAACCATAAGTAACTCCAAACATGAAGCATAGAAGGATCACTAGCAAAAATTTCCTCATATTGGATTTATACATATTCAGGCTAAAATAATATTTTCCTACAAACCACCAAAAATTACCTTAACAAAATGTTACATGCGTGTTAAAGTAGAACAATTCATAACGCGCAAAATAAACTTATCTTTCTCTATTTTCCTAGACAAATCTTAGGTATTAAGATTTGAATTGTTGAAAACCTGTTATTTACCGACAAAGGAACGTCAATTTAAAATCTTTAAAATAAAAAAGAAAGAAAAATACTACAGGGGGTATTTTTCCTTCTTTCATTGCCTATCTCTTTAACGTAAAGTGGGACTTGAATTCCCTTTGAACGCCATCCATTTCATAACGCACTTTGAACCAAAAGTCACTGGAAAACAATGCTTTACCATGAAAAGTTCCATCCCATCCATTTCCAGAAGTTGAAATTATGGTAATTAATTTACCATAACGGTCAAAGATTTCAATTTTCCCTTCGGGATGATTGACAAGATCTTTAATATTCCAGTAATCGTTGAACCCATCATTATTCGGTGTAAAAAATTTAGGGAATTTCAGAACTTCCACAGGTAAAACCGTTTCACCGCATTCGTTTCCTACACCTCTCACTCTTATCATATGAGTTCCTGATTGCACATCGTAAAATTCATTTGAAGATTGATAAAGTCCGTTGTTTATTTTGTATTCATATGTGGTATTATTACCATTTTCTACATGAACCGTAATCACCGCAATGTCACTAAAAGGTTCAGTTACTTCGTAAGAAACAATAGGTTTGCTGGACTCCTCAACCACAACAACAGTTGGATTGTAATTACAGTTTGCACCTACGTCTTCCGTTAACTTAATCGTTTCAACCACATATTCCCCAGGAACATCTGTCAAGAAATCTTGTCCGGTATGAACCAGTGTATTATTAAGAAACCAATGCACTTCAAATTCATTCGGATTGAGTCCGCTAGACAACAAAACCGGTGAATCAAATACACCCGTTTCATTGTTCCTACACAATGTGGCTCCTTCAATATTCAAATCCAACAACGGATTTACAATGAGTACAAATGATTCCTCCGTGGTACAATTGCTATTTCCGTAGGCTTTTGCAAAAACATAAATTGTGTAAGTTCCAGGTGTAGAAATTGTAAATTCGGATGGCAAAATTTCATTCATGCCACCAGCTTCCCAGTAATAGCCCAGGTTATACTTTTCCTGACTTAATTCAGGTAAAGTATAAGATCCGCAAACTTCAATATTATTATAATTCTCCAGCTTTGGAGAAGGAACAATATCTATAAAAAAACTTGCTTCATCAGTACAATTGATTCCATTGGCAATTCTATCAAAAACAAAAATCTCCATACTGCTTTCAATTACATCACCTGGGAAAAGTTCAGTTCCTTCTCCTCCGGTCGCTGTAAAATATTTTCCGCTGGTTAATTCTGGAAGCATGTAGGAATCACATGTCAAAACATTTTCAAACTCCCCAACATTTACTTCCGCAAGAACAACGGTAAAAGAAACTTCGGTATAGCAGCCAGGATTATCAATAGAAGCTGCATGCACATAAATCGTGTATGATCCGGGAGTGGTAATTTCATATTCGGAAGGTAAAATTTCTTGTTGTCCTCCTGGTTGCCAGTAATATCCTATAGTAGCAACGTCTGACGGTTCTTGTGGAGAAAGGGCTGGCAAAGTGTAACTGAAACAAGCCAAAACATCTCTAATCGGACTTAATTTTGGTTTTTTCGAAATATTAATAAAGAAACTGTCTTCATCCGCACAGCTAAATCGGTCGCCATACAATTCATACACAAATACCTCCAAGTCTGTAGTTATGGTTTGTCCCGCTTCAAGTTCTTCTCCCAATCCGCCACTTTGGGTATAATAACTTCCCACGTTCAATTCTGGAAGAATATAAAAATCACAAACCGAAACGTCTTCAAATTCTCCAACATCAACACCATTTACATAAACCGTAAAAGCATCTTCATTGGTACAATAGGAAAGGTCTTCCCACTGATTGTAGATATAGATTGTTTGTTCGGTTTCAATTAAATCCCCTGCATGCAACGTTTCCCCGGTTCCGCCAGAACCTGTAAAGTAACTTCCGTTGATAAGGACCGGTAGTTCATAAGGACCACAAGAATAAATATCAGTGAAATCTTCTACTGGAGGCAAATCTCTGATTTCAACCATAAAACTGGTTTCGTTGCTGCAGGTATTAACCAGATTGTTGATGTAAACGGTAGCCGATTCAGAAATGATATCTCCAGCAAACAATTGATTTCCATTTCTGTTTGCTTCGGAAAAATATTCCCCGTTTTGAAGCTCAGGAAGAACAAAACTTTCAGACTCACACAACACAATGTCTTCCAGCGAATCCACTTCTGGTAAAGGAAGAATGTTCACATGATAAGATAAATTATCTGTACAGTTTGGAAAAGTGTTTGTTGCCGCATAAAAATAAATAGTTTGCGATGTCGTAATTACACTTCCCGAAGGAATATTTTGTCCTTGTCCGCCAGGTTCAGTAAAAAATCCACCAATTACAACAGTAGGCAAAGTATAACTTCCACAAGCTTCAATATCCTGAAATTCCGACACCAAAGAAATATTCAAAATAGATTCATTGGAACAAGTTGCATTTTCATTGTAAATATAGATATCACCGCTTGCTGTAATCACATCACCCGACATGTATTGGGTTCCATTTCCATTTGGCAAAGAAAAATAGTTGCCGTTGGAAAGTTCCGGCAAAGTATAAGAATTACAAGAAATAACCGGTGCTGGTGAATCTACAGGAGGCAGAGGCAGAATGTTAATTGAAAAAGCCTGATTCACACATGGCTGCCCATTTAACTCAGAATAGAAAAAAATCTCTTGGCTTTCGGTGATAACCGTTCCCACTGGAATGCTCTCACCAACACCGTTGGGGCCGTCCAGAGCAGTAAAAAATGAACCGAACGGATTATGTGGCACAACAAACTGACCACAATGATCTTCCTCAAACGTAGCCCCATCCAATACCAAAACGGAAAAGCTGGACTGACTTGGGCAACCCGCTGCATTTGGTCCGCTAAAAATATAAATTGTACTTGGAGTTGTTATTTCGTCTCCAGGAAAAAGTGGAGTTCCTGAACCTTGAGGACCCGTATAATAATTTCCGAATTCTATTTCGGGCAAGATATAAGAATGACATACATACGCGTTGCTCAAATTGGTAATTGGAGCCGGTTCATTAAGAATGATCTCAAAACTTACTGTGTTATAGCAAGCAGGGAAATTAGGGTCTTGAATTCTCACCCAAATTGTTTGGACCTCAGGCGATAAAGGAAGCGAATAAGAACCTGGATTGGTTATCTTATTTTCGTTATTTTCCGCATCTTCCAAAGAATGAAAAAATCCGAATTGAAAAGGTGACAACGGCAATCCGCCAGTAATTTGACTTCTTACCTGATTCAGGTTCAATGAAGGATTTACCGAAGAATTCACACAAACTTCAATAGGATCCGGAGTATTTGCCGGAAGCGCATCGTTTATTTGCAGATCAAAATTAAAAACAGGATCGCAAAAATTATTGTTATCGCTATTGGCAACTTTGACAAATATTGTTTGATCACCAGCACTGATATAATGCTCCAGCTGATTTTCCGGAATAGAAAAATTGTTATTTAAATCTTCTTGCGAGGCGTAGTAATGCAACTGATAATTCTCCGGATTCAATCCCAAAGAAGCAGGGTTGTTTGTAAGCAAATTGAATGACAATCCATCCGTCGGATTTCCGCAGACGACTAAATCCGAAGGCTCCTGTACTTCAAGAAAATTAAGGGTCATTTGGTTTGTCGCAAAGCAGCCATTATCACTTTTTGTAACCGTCACTGCGTATTCTCCAGCTTCCCCAACATTAATGGAGCTTCCGTTGGCCTCTATAATTTCTTCGCCATTAAAAGTCCATGTGTGTTGATAAATGTTGGCATTTAATCCAGTGGAAAGAACAGTTTCTTCACCTTCACAAATGGTTTGGTTTCCTCCAAGATCTACAGTAGCATTGAAGCTTCCGGCGGACAGAAATATAGCAGAATCAAAATCGGCGTCATAAGAATCACCTATGACCAAACGAATATTGTAAGAATGTCCTGGGGTAATATCTGCGGAAGCAGTCATCACTTCAGTATAACCACGCATGTTAACCGACGAATCTGGATTATCAACTTCATAACTCGCGAAAAATCCGGCATTGCTGGATTCACAGGAAGCATTATAACTCTGATCTTTGATACTCTTCACCGAAACTGGTGTAGACGTACCGGGAATAACAGCTAAATTGGAAGTTTCCCCCGTATTCATATCGGTTAAGAGAAAGGCAAAAACATCACTGGAAACACATTGCCAATTCCCGTATTCGTTTGAAGCGAATAAAAAATTGAAATTGAAATTATGGGAAACCGCTTCAAAATCAAACTCTAAAAAAGCCACATCGGTAATACCGGTGCTCTGACCTGATGCATCATTTAATCCTTGAAGGTACTGATCGGTTGTTGTGTTAAGCTGACTGCTGTGATTCTGACCGTCATAAGCTCCTTCGGAAAATATTGCTTTCCCACTTCTAATGATCACCCCTTCAGAAATTGGAAAAGCACCTCCGTTGTTGGAAAAATAAGCAACCGATTCTTCGGATGAAACGCTTACATTTTCAACTTCCACGCAAGCATTCCCCAATAACAGATCAACCAGTTGTTGTGGGGAGTTTTGTGAATTATTAACAGAAATTGTCTGCGAATACCCTAAACCCGAAACTAAAATTAACAGAACGTTAAGAATTTTAAATTTTGCAAAAAAAATTGATCTCCTCTTCATTTTCTCCTTTTAAAAAGCTATAGATTAAGCATTTAAGGCTGCAAATGTAATATAAGGAAAAGTTAAAACGACTGATTTTAACGATGAAATGCAAACTTTAACATAAGGTTTTCCCAAAATTCTTTCTGCATAAGCAATTTGAATTGTTAATGGATTCTTAAAGTTCAGGATATTCCTTTGATCAGACCAGAAAAGAAAGAATTTTTAAAAACAAAAATCCCGTCAGAAAGACAGGATTTAAAAGTGGTCCCAGATGGGCTCGAACCATCGACCCCCTGATTATGAGTCAGGTGCTCTAACCAGCTGAGCTATGGGACCTAAAACGGTGGGCAAATTTATACAATTGATTTCTTCCTCACAACAATTTTTATTTTTTTAATTTTTGAAAAAGGTCTCTTTAAAGCAACTCAAAAATTCACAAATCTCTTCTTCACGTTTATTGTTTCTCTTGGCAAAGCTCAACAAGAACACCATTTGTTCCCTTTGGATGTAAAAAAGCAATCAATTTATTATCGGCTCCAGCTTTGGGTTCTTTATTGATCAATGTAAATCCTTCGTTTTCCAATCTTTTGATTTCTGAAAAAATATCATCTACATGAAAAGCGATGTGGTGAATGCCCTCTCCTCTTTTTTCCAAGAATTTCGCAATCGGACTCTCTGCTTTGGTGGCGCCCAAAAGTTCTATTTTACTTTCTCCAACTTTAAAAAAAGATGTCATTACGCCTTCTGATATTACTTCTTCATCCTTATAAGCCGTGCATCCCAGCAATTTTTCATAAGTTTTCTTGGCTTCATCCAAATTTTTGACGGCAATCCCTATATGTTCTATTTTTTTCATAACTTAATTTTACGCAGGATAAAAGTAATACAATCTTTAAATATCCTAATTTTGCAGCCATGGAAACGAACAGACAAAAGAAAATAGCAGGAGTACTCCAAAAAGATTTAGCCGACATTTTACAGGGAGGATTAAGGACAGCGGGGATTACGGGAATCATAATATCGGTGACCAAAGTGAAAGTGCCTACAGATCTTTCTCAGGCAAAAGTATATTTAAGTATTTTCCCTCCAAAAAGTGCTGCGGAAATGCTCGCGGAAATCAATAAAATCAAACCTCAAATTAAACATGAAGCGGCGCAGCGGACAAAAAACCAGCTTCGAAGAATGCCGAATTTGGAATTTTTCATTGACGATTCACTTGATTACATTGAAAATATAGAGCAATCAATAAAAGGCACTGATAATCCCATCACAAATCCGGACTTACTGGAAAAAAGGAAAAAATCTTAACTTGAACTTCTCATTTTACATCGCTAAACGCTATCTGTTTGCCAAAAGTAGTAGTAATGTCATAAACATTATCACTATTGTCGCGGCCATTGGTGTTTTTGCCGGTGCCTTTTCCCTCTTCATCGTGCTCTCGGGTTTTGCGGGCCTGAAGAATTTCAGCCTCTCATTTTCGAACGATTTTGATCCCGATTTAAAAGTTTTTCCCGAAAAAGGAAAAACCTTTGATTTTTCGGAAATGGAAAAAGAAAAACTTTCCAATATAAAAGGTGTCGTTCATTACTCCGAAGTTATAGAAGAAAGGGTTTTTTTGGATTTTAAATCAAAAAACAAAATGGCCTTTATAAAAGGAGTTGATGAGCATTTCTTAAAAGTAAATCAAGTTGATAGTGCCCTGGTGCGCGGTAGCTGGCTCATTGAAGATAGCCCGAATGTTGTGATTGGAAACAGCATTTCCATGGATCTTTCCCTTGGTGTCTATGATTACTCCAACTTGTTGAAAATATTCGTTCCAAAGCCGGGAAAAGGTCAGATTATGGATCCAACCGGTGCTTTTAATTCGAAAAATGCAATTGTAACTGGGATTTATAGTATCAATGAAGAATTGGACAGCAAGTATGTTTTTTCCACTATTGATTTCGCCAGGGATTTATTGGATTTGGAACAGAATCTTGTTTCAGCATTGGAAATTCGAGTCGCAGAAGATTATGATCCCGATGTTTTAAAAGACGAAATTGCCGCTGTTTTCGATTCTGATGTGAACGTAAAAAACCGGGCGCAATTAAACGAATCTTTATACCGGATGTTGAATACAGAGAACCTCGCGGTCTATTTGATTTTCACCTTGGTTTTAATTATTGCACTCTTTAATGTGGTGGGATCAATCATTATGGTAATCCTCGATAAAAAAGAAAACATCAAAACTTATTTCAGTCTTGGTGCGACTCCAGGGGAAATCAGAAATATTTTCTTTTTTCAAGGCACTTTTCTAAGTGTTTTTGGGGGAATTATCGGACTTGTCGCGGGTCTCATCCTTGTTTTTCTTCAGCTGGAATATAATTTGGTCATGATTACTCCAACTTTACCTTACCCAGTTGCCATTACCGTTCAGAATGTAATTGTGGTTTTTCTTACAATTTCCTCATTGGGAATTGGCGCTTCTTATTTAGCTTCCAGTCGAATTGCAAAAGTGCTACAACATTAAGCAAAAACAAATCCGGCGAATTCCGTTTCTACTTCGTCAAAAGCTTCAAATACGCCTGAAGCTTCATCACTTGTTACCATTTTTTGTCTGAATTCTTTAAAATGCGGAATGCCTTTGAAATAATTGGTGTAATGTCTTCTGGTTTCAAAAACCCCGAGTTTCTCACCTTTCCAATCGATTGCCATTTGTAAATGTCTTCTGGCCGCATCCACTCTTTCATCCAAAGTTGGCGGTTCCATGTGTTTTCCAGTTTCAAAAAAATGTTTCACTTCTCGAAAAAACCAAGGATAACCAATACTTGCCCGTCCAATCATTGCGCCGTCCAAGCCGTATTTGTCACGCATTTCCATGGCGCGTTCCGGGGTATCAACATCTCCATTCCCGAAAATAGGAATATGCATTCGCGGATTGTTTTTCACCTCTGCAATTGGCGCCCAATTGGCTTCACCTTTGTACATTTGAACCCGAGTTCTACCGTGAATGGAAATTGCACTTGCGCCCACATCCTGAAGTCTTTCAGCAACCTCAACAATCTTGATGGAATCTGTATCCCAACCCAGTCGGGTTTTTATGGTAATGGGTAGTTTTGTGTGCTTAACCATTTCTTTGGTCAAAGAAACCATTAACGGGATGTCTTTTAAAATTCCCGCGCCGGCACCTTTTGAAACTACTTTTTTTACGGGACAACCAAAATTAATATCGATAATATCCGGACCGGATTTTTCAACAATTTCG
Source organism: Salinimicrobium sp. (assembly GCA_035705495.1). Classification (GTDB taxonomy): domain Bacteria; phylum Bacteroidota; class Bacteroidia; order Flavobacteriales; family Flavobacteriaceae; genus DASSWB01. The sequence goes on from DASSWB010000017.1 coordinate 19,010, forward strand.
ACGGATTGCAGCATTGAATCTAGATTCGCCCCGAAAATCTGTATTCCTACAGGTCTTTCTTTTTCGTAGATATCCAATTTCATGACACTTTTTGCCGCATCCCGAATCAATCCTTCCGAGGAAATAAATTCAGTATAAACCACATCTGCTCCTTGCTCTTTACATAAAGCTCTAAATGGCGGATCACTTACATCTTCCATCGGCGCCAAAAGTAAAGGAAACTCTCCTACATCTATATTTCCAATCTTAGCCAAAATTTCGTTTTTTAGGATTGCAAAATTAGCAAAAATCCGACACAACCGCTAATAAACGAGAGAATTGCGCAGATTAGAGTCGGTCGCGTTCAGCAGCTTCAATACTTCTGTCATTGTCTTGGAGTCGGAAGTTTCCGAAGTTATATTTAAAACCAATCCGCACATATTGTGTCTCCGGTTTGGCAAAATAACCATTGTACTGATTTTTGTATTTAGAAACCAGTTCAGAATTCGTCATGTTCAAAATGTCTTCAAAATTTAAAGTCAACTCTGCTCTTTTGTCCCACAAAGTTTTTCGTAATCCCACGGAAAGCGTCGTTTTCGGATCTATTTGATAAGATCCCAAAATAAATTTCGGCCATCTCACAAAACTTAAATCGCCCGAAAAAGTACCATTTTTCAAAATTGAAAAACTATTGTAAATCTGTACGAAAATGCCTTTCGTAGAATTTGAAACCGCTTCGTTACCACTTTCCACAGCTAGAAAAACCTCTTCTTCCGAGAAAGCCGAGACATAGACATAGAGATACCAAAAATCCGTCACCGATCTTCCGTGGGCAATATCCAATCCGTAAGAAGTACTTTCCAAAACATTTGCGTAAACAGTACGTATGGTAAAATCTTCGTTGTCCTGAAAAACAAGATTAGAAGGATAATGACCATTGTCCCGGTAATATAAATCAAAAAAGTAACTGCCTTGTAAGGTATAGTTCAAATTAAAATTATGACTTTTTGCCGATTCCAAATTCGGGTTTCCGGAATTGTAATTGAACTCATTTAAATAGTATCTGAAAGGGTTCAAACTTTCATAACGCGGCCTCATGATCCTCCTTCCGTAATCCAAAGTAAAACTGTGGTTTTCCGAAGGATTGTATTGAAGATAGGCCGTGGGGAACAAATCTGTAAAAGATCTTTTGTCCAATTGGTTCAACGCAACAGAAAATCCTTCCCGATTCGTGTACTCAGCTCTCAATCCAATTTTTGCACTCCACTTTTCCCAGCTTTTTTCTCCACTTATATAAGTTGCAAATACATTTTCATCATATAAAAAATTGTCGGAAAGCTCGGGTACCAAGGTGGAAACATTATTTTCATTTTCAAAATAATCCATTCCGCTTTCCGATTTTATGAACGATGTTTTCGCGCCCATTTCAAAACTCACCGATTCTATGGGCGAAACAAAATCAATTTGTGCGGTATAAATATTTACTTGCTGATTTGAATTGGTGAAAAAACTGTTTTCTCCGTTCGCATTTCCTGAAGGATCAAAAAATTCGGTCAAAACATCTTGCATTTGATTTTCATCAAAATTGGTATAATGTGCATTTGCCGAAATATGTGCGCCCTCTTTGCCAAGCCTGTGTTTGTAATTTAAATTGAACCCTAAATTTCTCTGGTCATTGATCAAAAAACTTTCTGTGTTGAAAAAAGACTGGATTTCATCGGCTTCGTTGTAAATTTCGGTAACAACTTGGTTATGGAAATTTTTATCGGGCGAAAATAATAGGTTTGAAGAAAATCCCAGTTCGTCATTCTCACCCAGCTTATAGTCGAGCACAATATTTGCTTGATGCGCTTCAGATTTGGTCGTCCTGTCAAAATCGGTGATCCATTTTGAAAAAATTGCTCCCTCGTCATTGATAAAGTTGACAAAATTGTCGTCGTCCTTGAATTCCTTCCGCGAATTGTAGCTGTAGTTTCCAAAGAAGTTGATTTTTTCATTTTTATAAAAATGGCTGGTTCCAATGCTGTACTTCGGAAAAACCGCCTGCGTATAAGAACCGTTTACGTTTCCTTTATATCCAAGCGAAATATTTTTTGATGTAATGATGTTTAAAACGGCTCCGCCTTCGGCTTCATATTTTGCCGGCGGATTCATCATGACTTCTACGGATTTAATATTGGAAGCATCATAATTCTCTAAAAGTTCGCGCAATTCCGAAGCAGAAAGCTGCACTTTTCTATCGTTCAAATACACAACGACACTGCTGTTTCGAATGATTATTTCATCTTCCATGACCAAAACCCCAGGCGTTTTTTTTATGATGTTCCAGGTATTTCCTGTTGAAAGGCTTGTGTTATGAACGTTAAAAATCAATCGATCCACACCCCTAGTGACACTGGGATTTTTCACGCTGATGTTTATCTCATTTAAAGCGCCGACTGCTTCTTTTATTGTAATATCATTCAAATTCAAATCTTGCTGCACGTTTATTTCTGCGGAAAAATCCTCGTAGCCAACAAAACTGACTTTCAAAATATATTTATTGGATGCAATATCAGTGAAATTAAATTCGCCTGCATTTCCCGAAATTGACCCTTTATAAAATACCGAATCGCTCTGCGTCAACAAAAGTACAGTCGCATAAGGAACAGGCGCGGCATTTTCGTCAACTATTTTGCCGTGAACCTTGTGTTGGGAATATATATTTTCAGAAAAAAAGAATAGAAAGGAAAGAACAGAAAAAAGTAATGTTTTCTTCATTTTGGTTAGTTTTTCGCAATAAAAAAATGCGATGCTGAAGCAAATATAATATTTATACAATGACTTCTAAATAAACTATATTTGCATTTATTTTTAATCGTTATTAGCAATAATAACAACTGGAGAAGAACATGAAGCACATAAGGAATTTTTGCATTATTGCCCATATTGACCACGGAAAAAGTACGTTGGCAGATAGACTTTTGGATTTTACCGGTACTGTTACCGAGCGTGAAAAACAAGAGCAACTCTTGGATAGTATGGATTTGGAGCGGGAGCGTGGTATCACTATAAAAAGTCACGCCATTCAGATGGATTATACTCATAAAGGCGAACAATACACACTGAACCTTATTGATACTCCCGGGCATGTTGATTTTTCCTACGAAGTTTCACGCTCCATAGCGGCTTGTGAAGGCGCGCTTCTCATTGTGGATGCTGCGCAAAGTATTCAAGCACAGACTATTTCAAACCTTTATTTGGCTTTGGAAAATGATCTCGAAATCATTCCTGTTTTAAACAAAGTCGATTTGCCAAGTGCAAATCCGGAAGAGGTTACAGATGATATTGTTGAACTTTTGGGCTGTGATCCTTCAGATGTTATTCCGGCAAGTGCAAAGACTGGATTGGGTATTGAAGAAATTTTGGCTGCCATTATAGAAAGAATTCCACCGCCAAGTGGAAAAATTGATGCGCCTTTGCGTGCTTTGATTTTCGATTCGGTTTACAATCCATTCCGAGGTGTTGAAACTTATTTTCGAGTAATCAACGGAACCATAAAAAAAGGGCAGCAGATAAAATTCGTTGCCACCAATAAAAATTATTTTGCCGATGAAGTCGGTACACTTCGATTAAAACAATTTCCGAGACAAGAAATAAAAGCGGGTGATGTTGGGTATTTGATCACGGGAATTAAAGAGGCTAAAGAAGTTAAAGTTGGTGATACAATTACCGATGCCAAAAATCCGACGACGGAAGCTGTTCCAGGCTTTGAAGATGTAAAACCGATGGTTTTCGCCGGAATTTATCCAGTTGACACAGAAGATTACGAAGAATTGCGGAATTCGATGGAAAAACTTCAATTGAATGATGCTTCCTTGGTTTTCACGCCTGAAAGTTCAGCGGCACTGGGATTCGGTTTTAGATGTGGTTTCCTCGGAATGTTGCATCTTGAAATTATTCAGGAACGACTGGAAAGAGAATTCGACATGACGGTAATCACCACCGTTCCGAACGTTTCATATCATGCTTTCACAAATAAAAATCCAGATCAAGTAATTTTGGTCAACAATCCTTCCGATTTACCAGAACCTTCTTCTCTGAATCGTGTTGAGGAACCTTTTATAAAAGCCACAATTATTACCAAAGCCGATTTTGTTGGGCCGGTAATGTCTTTGTGTATTGAAAAAAGAGGACAAATAACGAATCAAACTTATTTAACGCCAGAGCGTGTTGAATTGACTTTTGATATGCCCTTGGCTGAAATTGTATTCGATTTTTATGATCGGTTGAAAACAGTTTCGAAGGGATATGCTTCTTTTGATTATTCACCAATCGGGTTACGCGAATCAAAATTGGTTAAAGTTGATGTTCTTTTAAATTCGAATATAGTTGATGCACTTTCTGCTTTATTACATGTTGACAATGCCTACGACATCGGAAAAAAAATGGTCGAAAAGTTAAAAGAACTCATCCCAAGACAACAATTTGATATTCCTATCCAAGCAGCCATTGGAGCTAAAATCATTGCCAGGGAAACCGTAAAAGCTTTACGAAAAGATGTGACCGCAAAATGTTATGGTGGTGATATTTCACGTAAAAGAAAACTTTTGGAAAAACAGAAAAAAGGAAAGAAGAGAATGCGACAAGTAGGAAATGTTGAAATTCCGCAAGAAGCATTTATGGCGGTATTGAAATTGAATGATTAATTTTTCGATATTAAAAAACCTTCACTTTTAGAGTGAAGGTTTTTTGTTTGCATTCAAATTCGTTTAACGTGAATAAGCAATAATTTTACTGTTGTTCTCAAAATACTTTTCTAATTTCAAAGGTATGTTTTCCAGCAAATCGTGGTAAGCAATCGTATTTTTTCTGGCCGACACAACCATTAAAATATCATCATCACGCACATCTCTGGCCAAAACGAGGAAGTCTTCCCAATTATGGAAATCTTTGTAACTGAAAGGAGCTTTGAGATTTAATTTTTTCACAGTTGATTTAATTGCTTCTTCAGTCGCTTTATTACAATTAATAACTATAGGAATACTTAATTCTTGCGCCAAAACATTTACTTTCATCAGCCAATGTTGCATTCCGTCCATCTCTTCAGATAAAGGTGGAACTGCTAGGAAGAGTCGGGTATGCGTTGCCCACGGCTTATTAATTTTACAAATGAAAGTGGTTTTGTTGGTTCCGCGGATAATCTTCTTCATTTTGTTTCCAATGAGTTTATCCCAAATCCCCGCGCTATTTGGCCAACCCATAATTAAAATATCAGCTTCAATTTCTTTTGAAGTCCTTGAAATTCCGCTAGAAATACTTTGATCTATTGAAGCAATAATCTTCACATCAACTTCTACTGCAGATGCTTGTTTGACAAATACTTCCAATTTACTTTTTGCCTGTGTAATGTTTACCTCTGCCTCTTCATTATTGGGCACCACAGAGAGAATATTGACCGGATTACTTGAAGTTTTATCTTTTATTAAAATCGCAAATTCCAACAACTTGTCAAAATTTACAATGTTTGCTATTGGCAATAAAATATGTTCTTGGATTACAGTAGTTTTTGTGCTTTTATCCAACCCACTTATTTCATCGGCTCCATCGGCCAATTTTTTTGCTGCCTTTTCGGTAACAAAAGATGAGACAATACATGTTATCAAAATTAAAATCACTGTTCCGTTCAGAATAGCTTCTCCCACAATACCAGCCTCATATCCCACTAAAATCACAGCAAGTGTGGCTGCTGCACGTGAGGTGCTCAAGCCAAACATTAAATTCCGCTGTAAAACCGAATATTTATAAATGATTTGGGTAAAATAGGCTGCAAACCATTTCGTGACTATGGCCACTATTGTCAAGACTCCTGCAATAATCAAGGCGGATGTACCGCTGAAAATAACGCTCACATCCACCAACATTCCTACTGAAATCAGGAAAAAAGGAATAAACAATGAATTTCCTATGAATTCAATTCTATTCATTAACGCAGATGAATGAGGAATTAAAGGATTTATTGCCAATCCCGCAACGAAGGCGCCTATAATAGGTTCCAATCCGGCCAATTCCGCTAGAAAGGCTGCAAAAAAGACCACGGTGAGGACAAAAATATAATGCGAATGCCTCTCGTTTTCCATTTTTCTAAAAAACCATTTGGCTACTCTTGGAATAATCAAAAACAAAATTCCCAAGAATACAAGCATTGATACTCCCAAACGTATCCAAAAAGCTTCATTTAAAGTGCCTGTACTGTTTTCTACAATAATCGCGAGCGTTGTCAATACTGCCGCGTCAGTCAAAATAGTTCCGCCCACAGTAACGGCAACGATCTGGTTTTTGGCAATTCCCAATTTACTGACTATGGGATATGCAACCAAAGTATGCGTTGCAAACATACTTGTAGTTAAAAGGCTTTCATTAAAATCGGATCCCAAAATATAATAACACACAGGAAAACCAATAATCATGGGAATACTAAAAGTCAAAAACCCATACATCAAACTTTTGTTTTTTGTCGCCTTAAATTCGTTCATGTCCAGCTCAAGACCCGCAATAAACATGATATAAATGATGCCAATTGTTGAAAATAATTCTATAGCTGAATTTTGTTGTAATAATCCAATGCCATGAGGACCTATAACAATCCCGGAAATTATCAATACAATAATGCCTGGTATATTTATTCTTCTGAAAAGAATAGGCGAAACAAGAATTATGAGAAGTATAAGAGAAAACACCAAAACGGGATTCGCCAAGGGTAGCTGAAATTCATGGTGTAAAATTTCTAAAAATTCGTTCATAAGGATAAAAAAATTGAGTCGGCGATAATAATACTATTATTTTCTCTTATAAATTATAAAATTTTTAAAAAGTTTATCACAAACAAGGCTTTATCAAAAGCAATCAATTATTTTTGAGCTGACTCAATTAAATGGAAAAAACATCTGTATGAAATTATATCCAATAGAAGCCGGAAATTTTAAATTGGATGGCGGCGGAATGTTTGGAGTAGTCCCAAAAACCATTTGGAACAGAACAAATCCGGCCGATGAAAACAATATGATAGATATTGCCGCGCGTTGTTTGCTGATAGAAAATGGGGATCAATTAATCCTGATTGATACTGGGATGGGTGACAAACAAAGTGAAAAATTCTTTGGCTACTATTATCAATGGGGAGATGATTCCATTGATAAATCATTGAAAAAACATGGTTTTCATAGAGACGATATTACGGATGTATTCATGACGCACCTTCATTTTGACCACTGTGGAGGAAGTATTCAATGGAACAAAGAACGTACCGGCTATGAACCTGCGTTTAAAAATGCAAAATTCTGGAGCAATAAAGATCATTGGGAATGGGCCACTAAGCCCAATGCACGCGAAAAAGCATCGTTCTTAAAAGAAAATATTATTCCGATGCAAGAAAGCGGACATCTGCATTTTTTGGATTTGAAAAAGGATGAAAAATACGTCAAAAGTGAAAATTTAGGCTTTGATGTGTTACTAGTTGATGGTCATACAGACAAACAAATGATTCCGCATATACAATATAAAGACAAAACTTTGGTTTTTATGGCAGATTTACTTCCTACGGTAGGACATATTCCGCTTCCTTATGTTATGGGATTTGACACACGACCATTACTTACGTTACCAGAAAAAGACGCTTTTTTAAAAAAAGCAGCTCAGGAGCAATTTTATTTGTTTTTGGAACATGACGCACACAATCAAATTATCACCGTTACAGAAACCGAGAAAGGAGTGCGGTTAGATAAAACCTTTACTTTTAATGAAATTTTTAATTAACAAAAATCAGACATGAAAAAATCATTTTTAAAATCTGTTTTTATTGCTGGATTTTCCGCAGTGATTTCAGTTGGATGTAGCAGTACAGCTCCCACAATAGTAGCAACCCCAATAGAGAATATTGATACTTTACCGCTCAAAACAGCCGATCTATCAGATGTGCAGATGAAAAATTGGGGAGGAGCCGATCTTCTTGCCGATACCATTCCCGGAATGAGTGTACAAAAAGCTTATGACGAGCTCATAAAAGATTTTACCGGTGGAAAAAAAGTCATTGTAGGCGTTATTGATAGTGGTGTTGATATAGAGCACGAAGATTTGGATGGAGTGATTTGGGTAAATGAGGATGAAATTCCGAATAATGGAAAAGATGATGATAAAAATGGATACATAGATGATATTCATGGTTGGAACTTCCTTGGAGATGCTGTAGAAGAAAATCTGGAATTCGTTCGGATATACAGAGACTTGAAACCAAAGTATGAAAATAAAACAGCAAGTTCAGTAAGCGCGGCCGACAAAGAAGAATTTGAGCTTTATCAAAAAGCAAAAGCCGAATATGAGAAGCAATACAATGAAACAATTGCTCAGCAAGCGCAATACAATGCCATACATCAACAGATGACCATGGCACATGAAGCGGTATCCAAAAAACTTGGTAAAGAAAATTATACCAAAGAAGATCTTGCCGCAATGGAAGCCAATACTCCAGAACTTCAGCAATCAAAAGCAATTTTGACACAAATGTTTAACTACGCTGATGAAGGAATTCCTGCCTTTATTGAACAAATAGAAGAAGGTGTGGAATATTTTTCAGGTCGAATTGATTCTCATTTCAATCTTGATTTGAACGCTAGAAAAATAGTTGGTGACAATCCAGATGATTTGAACGACAGAAATTATGGAAACAATGACGTTGACGGTCCAACAGAAGACAAGGAAGATGCTAAACACGGAACGCATGTTGCCGGAATCATAGCAGCCGAAAGAAATAATGGAATCGGAATGAACGGCGTTGCCAACAATGCAGAAATAATGGTTTTAAGAGCAGTTCCGGATGGAGACGAATACGATAAAGACATCGCATTGGCAATTCGATATGCGGTTGACAATGGCGCAAAAGTGATCAATACAAGTTTTGGAAAATATTTCTCGACCCATCCAGAATGGGTTATGGATGCAATACGATATGCTGAAGAAAATGATGTTTTAATCGTTAATGCAGCTGGTAACGAAGGAATTGATCTTGATGGAACTATGGTTTATCCAAATGATCAAACTCCAGAAAATCCTACCGAAATTGCCGACAATGTACTTACAGTTGGTGCGTCGCATTATGACTACGGTTCCGATTTGGTAGCCGGTTTTTCCAACTACGGAAAATTGAACGTTGATATTTTTGCACCAGGTACCAAAATTTGGTCAACCACTCCAAACAATGAATACGAGTTTTTACAAGGAACTTCCATGGCGGCTCCCAATGTAGCTGGAATCGCAGCTGTAATAAGATCTTATTATCCTAAATTATCTGCTTCTGAAGTAAAACACATTATCATGGATAGTGGATTAACCACAAACGCTACGGTTGATGTTGGAACCGATATACCTGCCACCCTTAAGTTTAGTGAACTTTCTACTTCCGGAAAAATGGCAAACCTATATAACGCCCTTATTTTAGCGCAAGAAAGATCAAAAAACTAAAACAATGAAAAATTTATTTTTAAGCATTTTCATAATTTCATCATTTACCGTTGCCGCCCAAAACAACACTAACTGTTATTGGCAACAACACGTGGATTACAAAATGGAAGTTGATATGAACGTGGAAAATTTTAGGTACACCGGTGATCAAGAACTAGTGTACACAAATAATTCTCCGGATACGCTTACAAAAGTATTTTATCATCTCTATTTTAATGCTTTTCAACCAGGAAGTGAAATGGACGTGCGTTCCAGAACCATCAAAGATCCAGATCCAAGGGTAGGAAGCAGAATTTCAGAATTAACTCCTCAAGAACAGGGTTTTCTTCGCGTTACATCACTTTCCAAAAATGGAAAAGACTTGAAATATACCGAAGTGGGAACGGTTCTCGAAGTTGAATTGGATCAACCAATTCTTCCAGGCGAAAAAGTCAATTTTTCGATGAAATTTGAAGGACAAGTGCCTAAACAAATTCGGCGTTCGGGGAGAGAAAGCTCAGAAGGAATTGCGCTTTCCATGAGTCAGTGGTATCCCAAAATGGCAGAATACGATTTTGAAGGCTGGCATGCAGATCCATATATTGGACGTGAGTTTCACGGTGTTTGGGGCGATTTTGATGTAAAAATTACCATTGATAAAGATTATATTATCGGAAGCACGGGCTACCTTCAAAATCCCAATGAAATTGGCTATGGATATCAAGAAGAAGGAAAAAAAGTAAAACATAAAAATGATAAATTAACTTGGCATTTCGTAGCACCAAAAGTGCACGATTTTACTTGGGCCGCCGATCCTGATTATGTGCATGATAAAATCACTGCCGCAGACGGAACAGTACTACATTTCTTTTATGAAGATGAACCAGAAATAAAAGAAAACTGGAAAAATCTTCAGCCTATCACAGAAAAAATGCTTTTGTATTTTAATGAACACATCGGCCCCTATCCATGGGATCAATATACCATCATACAAGGTGGTGATGGCGGAATGGAATATGCAATGCTCACATTGATTACCGGAGAACGCAATTTCAATAGTTTGGTGGGAGTAACGGCACACGAGTTCGCACACGCTTGGTTTCAACATCTATTGGCAACAAACGAGAGCAAACACGAGTGGATGGATGAAGGATTCACCTCATATATTTCAGGATTGGCAATGAATTATGCAATGGGGAAATCCAATGAAAATGCCCATGTAGGTGCGACTAAAAGTTACATCGGATTGGCAACCTCAGGTGTTGAACAGCCAATGACCACACATGCCGACAGATATATCTATAACGGTGCATATGGTGCCGCTGCTTATTCAAAAGGTGCGGTGTTTTTATCTCAATTGGAATATGTAATTGGTAAGGAAAATGTTGAAAAAACCCTAAAAAGATATTATGACGAATGGAAATTCAAACATCCTACGCCAAATAACTTTATCAGAATTGCAGAAAAAGTTTCGGGCGCTGAGTTGGATTGGTATTTAACCGATTGGACGAGAACCACAAACACAATTGATTATGCAATCAAATCCGTGGAAACAGAAGGAAATAAAAGTAAAATTGTTTTGGAAAGAATTGGTTTGATGCCAATGCCAATAGATTTGACCATCAATTATAAAGATGGAAGTGAAGGCAAAGTTTATATTCCGCTGCAAATGATGAGATGGGAAAAACCTGTGACCCCAAATACCAGTGTTGCAAAAGATTGGGCATGGGCGATTCCTACATATACTTTACTTATAAGCAACAATAAAGAAATTCAAAGTGTGGTGATTGACGAATCAGGTTTAATGGCCGATATCAATTCGAACAACAATACTTATGAAGTAAAAGAATAATCTTTAACAGATGTATTTTTATTAAATTCCGTTTCGAGTGAAATCGAAACGGAATTTTATTTTTAGTTTTACGAAATAATGAACGAAACATTTCCATCCGAAGAAAAATTAAAAAGTAAAAAGCTGATCAACAGTCTGTTTTTGGAAGGAGATTCTGTATATCAATATCCAATCAAGCTGATTTTTTTCAAGATGGAAAAATCAGATAAAAATCAGTTTAAAACAGGAGTATCGGTTCCAAAAAGAAGTTTTAAAAAAGCCGTCGACCGCAATTATTTGAAAAGATTATTACGGGAAGTTTATCGAAAAAACAGTCATTTTTTGAAAGACAACATGTCTGATTCTTATGCGTTTATGTTTATATATACAGCAAAAAGTATTGAGGATTACAATCAGCTGTTTACGGCAATGGAAAAGCTCATGAAGAAATTTTTTGAAAAAGAAAAAGCAAATGAAAAAGTATCTGCAAAATAAATTCATCCTTTTGGCAACTGCTTCGGCCGTTTTTGTTGCGACCGTCGGATTTAAATCTGATTTTTTTGAAATTGCAAAACAGATCGAAATCTTTACAACGCTCTATAAAGAACTCAACATGAATTATGTTGACGAAACAAATCCGGCGCAACTAATGGATTCCGCAGTAAAAGGAATGCTGGAAGAACTTGATCCTTACACTCATTTTTGGAACGAACAGGATGTGGAAGCGGCCAAAATCAGCAATTCCGGAGAATATACAGGAATAGGTGCTTTTATAAAAACTGAAAAAGATAATATTACGATTGTTGAACCTTACAAAGATTATCCAGCCGATAAAGCTGGTTTGAAAGCGGGTGACGAAATTGTAAAAATTGGAGATATCAATATTTCCGATTTTAGTGAAAATGCAGCGGAACTCCTTCAAGGCGCACCAAACACAAAAGTAGAACTGACCTATCGCCGGCAAGGCAAACAATTTACCACTACTTTGACACGTGGCGCTGTAGAAATAAAAGCAGTTCCTTTTTATCAATTGTTGGATAACAATATCGGATATATTGTGCTGGCAAAATTCAACAGAAAAGCATCCCAAGAAACCAAGGAAGCCTTAATCGATCTTAAATCGAAAGGTGCTACGCGTATTATTTTGGATTTAAGAGGAAATCCTGGCGGATTGTTGACAGAAGCTATCAATGTTTCAAATTTGTTCATCAACAAAGGTGAACTGGTAACCACTACAAAATCGGTTATAGAAAAATACAATAAAGAGTATCATACACAACATGAACCGGTTGATATTCAAATTCCACTTGCTATTTTGGTAGATGGAAAAAGTGCTTCTGCAAGCGAAATTGTTGCAGGTTCTTTACAAGATTTAGATCGAGCGGTGATTGTTGGGGGAAGAAGTTTTGGAAAAGGACTGGTTCAACGACCTAAAAAATTACCTTACGGAACTCAACTCAAAATCACCATTTCAAGATACTACACGCCAAGCGGAAGATGTATTCAAGCATTGGATTATTGGCACCGGGATGACGAAGGAAATGCGGTTCGGACAAAATCGGAAGATTACAATGAGTTTTTGACTAAAAATGGAAGAAAAGTTTATGATGGTGGCGGAATTATGCCAGATGTTGTGTTGCCAACTTCCCAATTAAGCACTTTTACTTCGGCTTTGGAAAATGAGGATATGATTTTTGATTTTGCAACACAATACTTTTATTCACATGAAGTTAAGGATGTCGCAAATTTTTCATTTCCCGAAAACGATTATAAAAATTTCATGGATTTTTTAAAGGAAAAAAAATTCGATTATACCTCTGAAAGTGAATCGCTTTTACAAAAATCCTTGGAAAATGCGAAAGATGAAAATACCGATAAATCAGTGATGAAATCTTACGAAAATTTATTGGCCGAAATCAATAAAAATCAGCAGCAACTACTGATCGACAAAAAAGCTGAAATCACTACTGCAATTACTTCGGAAATTATAAAAAGGTATTTCTATATGGAGGGATTGTATAATTTTTACATAGAAAATAATCCGGAAATCCTGAAGAGCAAGGAAATATTGAATGATTTGAACCAATACAACAAAATTTTAAAATTGTAAAAACGCTCAAGATTCGGTATCAATATCCCTGATCATGGCAATATGCGGAATACCATCTTCTAAATATCCGTTTCCAATTTGTTCAAATCCGTGGGATTCATAAAATTTGACTAGATATTCCTGGGCTGAAATTTTTATTCTTTTTGTTTTGAAAAATTGTTCTACAGCTAAAATAGAGGCTTTCATTAATTCATGACCGTAACCATATTTCCGCTGATTTTCTTTTACGAGAACCCTTCCTATTGAAGCTTCTTTAAAATAATCTCCGGGAGCAAAACATCGTGCATACGCAACTACTTCCGAATCCTTTATACCAATCAAGTGTATGGCTTTCTGGTCTTTCCCGTCAATATCCTGATAAACGCAATCCTGCTCTACCACAAATACTTCCGATCTCAGTCGAAGAATTTGATACAGTTCGGTTGAAGTAAGTTCCGAAAAGTTTTTCGAGAAAATTTTCAAATTAAAAATTTTATTTGCACGGAATTTTACTCACTCTGTTTTGATGTCTTCCGCCAGCGAAATCCGTTTTCAAGAAGGTTTTCAACATTTCAACAGCTTGGGGGATTGAAGTAAATCTCGCCGGAATACAAAGTATATTGGCATCGTTATGTTCGCGCGCAAGAGAAGCTATTTCCTTGGTCCAACAAAGTGCAGCACGAACTCCTTTGTGTTTATTTGCTGTGATCGCAACACCATTTCCGCTACCACAAATTACCACCCCAAAATCTGCTTTATTATTTTCAACATCACCTGCAACAGGATGAACAAAATCTGGATAATCTACACTTTCTTGTGAATCGGTTCCATAATTCTCGAAATCTATATTTTCTTGTTTCAGAAAATCAAGAATGGCATATTTGTATTCGGTTCCAGCGTGGTCATTACCAATGGCTATTTTCATAAAAAATGTTTTTTCAAAGGTAGAAAAAATTGAAATGAGGCTGGCATTTTAGTAACTGTTGACAAGAAATTTTAATCCTTTAGAAATCAATATCTTAAAATTTTATTAAAATGTCAGTAAGTATTGGTAAAAATATTAAGATTTTTTTTGGTTTTATCATTAATATTTACAATACAGAAATGCAGATCAGAAATCCAAATTTATTTGTGAATTAGAAACCAAAAGTTATTAAACAACCAATCGTATTTTTTCAATTCAAATAAAGTTTAAACTTGTTAAAGAAAATATAAATTCAAAATTATCAACCGTTGTTAATAGAATACTAAAAATCCATAAGACTCAAGCATTTATATGTAACAAACACTGTTGACAACCTGTGACAAAATCAAAATTCAATAAATAAAAAGAAAACCTGAAAAAAGTTATTACACATATCAACAGCCAATAATAAACATCAAAAAGTTTTAAATTAATTAAAAAGAAAAATGATTTATATTACTATTGTTTACAACTTCAGTTTTAAACTTTCCTAAATTAATTATTGAATATTTTTATTTTAGTGATTGTATTTTGCCTCTAAAATTTGAGGCTTTTGATGTTAAGGAAATTTTAAACTTTTATTTGATTCTATAACTTTCCGAGCTAAAAACAAATTTTTAAGCTAGATAAGAATTAAGTTTGCTGAAATTAATATCGTTCCTATTAAATTATAGAACAATAATCTATAAGATGGGAGATACACAAAACCAGATAAAAATCATTTATCTGAGGAGTTAGAATTATGGGAAAAAAGGAAAGAGGAAATAAAAAAGGTGAAATAAATAATTTGTCCAGAAGTATCTTGACACTTTTAAGGGAATCACCAAACAAGAGTTTCAATTACAAACAAATTGCTGGTAAATTAAACGTTGATGATGCAAGCAGCAGAAATCAGATTATTAAAAAACTAGCACAACTTGCGGCAAAAAAGGAAATTGAAGAAACGGAAAAAGGCAAGTTTAAATCAGTCGAAAATCTCAATTACTATACTGGTGTTCTTGATATGACTTCAAAAGGGTCTGGTTACGTGGTGGTTGAAGACCTAAATGAAGATGTATATATTCCAGAAAATAGGATTAACAAAGCATTTCATGGGGATGAAGTTGAAATTTATATTTACAATCGAAGGAAACGAAGTAAAAATTCGGAAGGAGAGATTACCAAAGTAATCAAAAGGAAAAAGACCGAATTTGTTGGGGTTTTACAACTTCAAAAAACTTTTGGTTTTGTTGCGGTTCAAGATGTAAAAATGTACACCGATATTTTTGTACAAAAAAATAAATTGAATGGTGCACAAGATGGGGACAAAGTAATTGTAAGCATAGAAGATTGGCCTGAAAAAGCTGATTCTCCATTTGGGTCCATTAAAGAAGTTCTGGGAAAACCTGGTGATCACGACACCGAAATTCATGCAATTTTGGCTCAATATGGTTTGCCCTTACAGTTTCCGAAGGAAGTTGAAGACTATGCAAATAATATTGACACTTCTATCCAAGAATCAGAAATAAAAAAGAGGCGGGACATGAGGGAAGTTTTAACCTTCACTATAGATCCCAAGGATGCAAAGGATTTTGATGATGCGTTGAGCTTTCAAGAACTTGAAAATGGTAATTATGAAATAGGAATCCATATTGCCGATGTCTCCCATTATTTACAACCCGGAAGTATTTTGGATGACGAAGCGTACCAACGCGCGACTTCAGTTTATTTGGTAGATAGGGTGGTACCCATGTTACCGGAAGTGCTGTCAAACAACGCGTGTTCTTTGCGTCCGAACGAAGAAAAATATACTTTTTCCGCAGTATTTGAGATCAATAAAAAAGCGCAGGTTGTAAAAAGATGGTTCGGAAGAACCGTGACTTATTCCGATGCTCGTTTTTCTTATGAAGAAGCACAACAAATTATAGAAACCAAAGAAGGAAATATCCCTGATGAAATTTCCATTAATGACAAGGCTTATATTGTTGACGAACCTATTGTAAACGCTGTGTTGACAATGGATAGTTTGGCAAAAATCCTTCGGCGACAAAGAATGAAACAAGGAGCGATTTCTTTTGATAAAGTAGAAGTCAAGTTCAACCTCAATGAAAATCACGAGCCCGTCGGAATTTATTTCAAAACTTCAAAAGACGCCAATAAATTGATAGAGGAATTCATGCTATTGGCAAATCGGGAGGTGGCGGAATTTATCGGAAAACAAACTCCAAAGAAAACCTTTGTCTACAGATGTCACGATGAACCCAATGAAGAAAAATTAGGGGCGTTGAAAACTTTGGTTTCAAGGTTTGGGTACAGTATCAATTTACGTGATAGAAAATCAATTACTTCTTCATTAAATCAATTACTTCAAGATGTTCAGGGTAAAAAGGAACAAAATATGGTCGATACCCTGACTATTCGTACGATGAGCAAAGCCTATTACAGTACTCAAAATATTGGTCACTACGGATTGGCTTTTAATTATTACTCACATTTTACTTCTCCAATTAGAAGGTATCCAGATGTAATGGCACACCGATTACTGCAACATTATCTAGATAAAAATCCTTCAGTGAAAGAGGAAGAATACGAAGAAAAATGTAAGCATAGCAGTAACATGGAATCTTTAGCGACAAGTGCCGAAAGGGATTCCGTGAAGTTTATGCAAGTAAAATATATGCAAGATCATAATGATCAGGAATTCCTTGGCGTTATTTCCGGCGTAACCGATTGGGGAATTTTCGTTGAAATTATTGAAAACGGATGTGAAGGAATGGTCAGGTTAAGGGATATACCCGATGATCATTACGAATATGATGAAACTCAATTTGCTGTGGTTGGCAGAAAAACTAAAAATGTTTACACGCTTGGAGATGAAGTCTATGTGACGGTGAAAAATGCTGATTTATTGAAAAAACAACTTGATTTTAATTTAGTAGGCGTTCCTAGCAAAGATTAATCATTGATATATTCTCTTATAACAAATATTTTTTCATTTTTGTAAAAATACCACGGCATGTTCCAAGATATTCTTACAGCGATTCCTTTGGGCTTTTTTCTGGCTTTTTTATTGGGTCCTGTTTTTTTTGTTCTTCTGGAAACAGCGGCTTTAAAAGGTTTTAGAGCAGCGTTTTCGTTTGATTTGGGAGTTATTTTCGCTGATATTGTTTTTTTGCTGATCGCTTATTTGAGTACCAATAAATTACTGGCGCGTCTAAAGGATGATCCCGCTTTATTCATCTTTGGCGGCGTGCTATTGGTTACCTACGGAATCATATCTTTTTTAAAAATTAAAAAAGCGGTAAGACAGGAAGACGAAACCCCTGAAATTAGAAAACTCAGCAAAAGTGACTACTTCGGCTTGGCCGCAAAAGGGTTCATTCTTAATTTCATTAATATTGGTGTTCTCGGTTTTTGGCTCGGATTGATTATTGTTTTCGGACCTAAAATGGATATGGATCAAAACCGTATCATCGGCTTTTTTATGGCGGTTTTATGCACTTATTTAATCGTGGATATCGCAAAAATATTACTCGCCAAAAAATTGAACAGCAAGCTTACTCCAGTCCGTATTGCCTTGATGAAAAAAGTAATTTGTTTTATTTTGATTGTCTTCGGAATAGTTCTGATTGCACAAGGAATTTTTCCTTCGGAAATAAAAAAGATTAAATATAATGTTGAAGAAATCAGCTGAAATAATTTTTCTTCCGAAGAAATCGATAAAATTCAAACTTTATAAAAACAAAAAAGCCTCCTTTTCAGGAAGCTTTTGAGAGGCATCGAGCGGATTCGAACCGCTGTACGAGCTTTTGCAGAGCTCTGCCTAGCCACTCGGCCACGATGCCATTTTGAGAAGGGCAAATGTAATAAAATATTTTAAAGCCTGTTTTTTAAAAAACAAAAATTCTTGGTTTTATCTGGTTTTGCTTCTGATGACACTGACCATGGAAACATTTCCACCAATAGGCGGATTGATTTTAGAAACGGCAACTTTTATTTTATGAACCATAAGTATTTCATCTAATACTCTTTTCATGATCCGTTCAGCAACACTTTCCAATAATTTGGAACGGATTGCCATTTCCTGTTTTACAATTCGGTTTAAATGAACATAATCTACCGTATCAATCAAGGCATCCGTTTTGGCAGAGCGCGATAAATCGGCTTTTATTTTTAAATCTACCCTGTAATCGCTGCCAATTTTTCCTTCCTCATCAAGGCATCCATGATAGGCAAATACCTTGATATTCTGAATTTTTATACTTCCCACAATTCTTTTTTTCAAAGATAAGAACTTGGGTTTTATCTAAAGTAAAAAATTAGCGAACAAAGATGAATGATCTTATTTTTAAGTAATTTTGCGCTTTAAATGAGAAAAAATGGAAGAAAATAAAAAATCCCTCAATTTTATAGAACAACTGATTGAAGATGATTTAAAATGCGGTTATAAAAAGGAGGAATTGAAATTTCGTTTTCCACCAGAACCCAATGGATATTTACATATTGGTCATGCAAAAGCAATTTGTCTGAACTTTGGTTTGGGTGAAAAATACCATGCACCGGTCAATTTGAGATTTGACGATACAAACCCTATTAAGGAAGAACAGGAATTTGTAGATGCCATTAAAGAAGATGTTTTGTGGTTGGGATTCAAATGGGCAGAAGAATGTTATGCTTCGGATTATTTTGAGCAATTATATGAATGGGCGGTTGAAATGATAAAAAACGGAGATGCCTATGTTGATAGTCAAACATCTGCACAAATCGCCGAACAAAAAGGCTCTCCAACGCAACCAGGAAAAGAAAGTCCGTTTAGAAATAGACCTGTTGAAGAGAATTTGGATCTTTTTTCAAAAATGAAAAATGGTGAAACCACGGAAGGTGCACATGTGCTTCGTGCTAAAATTGACATGACGTCCTCAAATATGTTGATGCGTGATCCGATTATGTACAGAAGTCTTCATAAAAAGCATCATCGAACCGGTGATACGTGGAAAATTTATCCGATGTACGATTGGGCACACGGCGAAAGTGATTTTAAGGAAGGTGTTTCCCATTCATTTTGTACGCTGGAATTTGTGATGCACAGGGAGCTCTATAATTGGTTTTTGTCGAAAATTGATACCAAAGGTCAACTGAAACCAAAACAGACGGAATTTGCTCGTTTAAACTTGAATTACACGGTAATGAGCAAACGAAAGCTTGCCGAATTGGTGAGTGAAAAAATAGTGGCTTCTTGGGATGATCCAAGAATGCCAACAATATCAGGATTGAGAAGAAGAGGCTATACGCCAGCGAGTATTCGAAAATTTGCGGAAACGGTTGGTGTTGCCAAGAGGGAAAATGTCATTGATGTTTCTTTATTGGAATTTTGTGTGAGGGAAGATTTAAACAGAGTGGCTCCTAGGGTCATGGCAGTTTTGGATCCCGTAAAACTGGTAATTACCAATTACGAAGAGAAAGAGGAATGGTTGGAAGCAGAAAACAATCCCGAAGATGAAAACGCTGGAACTCGTGAACTGCCATTTTCAAAGGAATTGTATATTGAACGCGAGGATTTTAAGGAAGAGGCAAACAAAAAGTTTTTCAGGTTGAGCATCGGAAAGGAGGTAAGACTGAAAAATGCTTATATCATCAAAGCTGAAAATGTTATAAAAGATTCCGAAGGCAATATTTTGGAAATCCACTGTACTTACGATCCAAAAAGCAAGAGCGGCAGCGGAACCGAAGAATCCACCAGAAAGGTAAAAGGTACGTTGCATTGGGTATCCGTGAAACACGCAATTAAAACGGAAGTTCGCCTGTACGACCGACTTTTCAATACGGAATCTCCCGATGGGGTAAAGGATCAGGATTTCAAGAGTTTTATAAATCCAGACTCTTTAAAAATTGTAGATGCATTCGTAGAACCGAGTTTAAAATCGGCTAAAACTGGTGATAAATTTCAGTTTCAACGATTGGGTTATTTTTGTGTTGATAAAGACACGACCACGGATAAGCTCGTTTTCAACCGAACCGTGGCCCTCAGGGATTCTTGGGGAAATACGAAATAATGAATTAAGATTTTTTTAGTATCGAAAATATATAAGTTAACCACACCTTAACAGACCCGCCCGAGGATGTTTGATATATTTGTTAAAACAATAATTTTAAAAAAAGGATTATGGCAAATACACAGAAAACAATACTCGCGCTTTTGGTGGGAACCGTAATAGGAGCTGGGGTTGGTTTATTATATGCACCGAACAGCGGAAAGGAAACCCGAAGAAGAATGGGTAAAACGACCCGTGAAGCACAAGAAAAAGCAAACAGAAAATTAAAGGAAACCACAAATTCCTTTGCTTCAAGTGCAAAAGAGGTTTTGAGCAATTTGGAATCAAAAGTAGATGAAACGCTGACTTCCGTAAGTTATAAAGCCGATGGTATTTTGGAATCATTGGAAAGCAAATTGGAAGATTTGAGAAATCAAAACAAGAAATTTCAGAGAGGTTCCATGGATGATATGGAAACTGCAATTGCTTCAAATGGTTCTACAGGATCGTCCAGTAAAAGTACAGGAGCGGCAAAAACTAAAAGTTCTGCAACCGGAACATCAAGTAATGGAACATCTAGTGGTGCTTCTGGATCTTCCAATAAAACCGGTACAGCATCATAAATATTTCTATGGCATTCGAAAATTTAACGGATAACGCGAAAGAACTTTATGAAAATGTTCAAGATGCCGTGAAAAGCAATATTGAATATTATAAGCTTAACTTATTTAAAAAAGCAAGTTTAGGCGCTATTGCATTAACCAAATTACTGGTTATGGGTAGCGTCTTTCTTTTTGCAATGACCTTCGTATCAGTGGGAATAGCGCTGTTTATAGGAGATTCTATTGATAGTTTTGCGGCGGGCTTTATTATTGTGGGTGTATTTTATTTGCTCGTGGTTCTTTTGGTTTATTTGTTCTTAAAACCGGCAATTGATCAATGGGTAATTAAAAAGTTTTATGATATTTTCTACACGGATAAAGATTAATTAGATGAGAAAGTACAGCTCTTTTAAGGAAATAGACGATACACTTCAAATACTAAAACTTCAGAAAGAAATAGATGAAGAAAAATTATTGCTCAGTTATAACCAAACAAAGGAAAGTATGGAATTTTCCCCAAAAAAAATGATTGGTAGTCTGTTTGGTGGAGCTTTAAGCGGCGTGACAAGTACCGTGGCAAAAAACGCACTGTTTCTTAAATTGGTAACAAAACTTTTTAATCGCTGAAAATCCTTATTTACTCGTAGGCTTCATCATCATTTTTCTTCTTTTTATTATTTTTTACTTGATTTTCCTTTTTCATCGCTTCCCCAATTTGATTGGATGCCGAAAAAGATGCAATCATATTGTTCAACATATCACTTCCCGCTTGAGGTGAATTTGGAAGCAAAATCAAATTAGAATTCGATTCCTGACCGATTGATTGCAGCGTATCGTAATGTTGGGTTACCACAATTAAAGCCGATGCTTCTTGTGAATTAATACCGACTTTATTCAAAACTTCAACACTTTCTTCGAGTCCGCGGGCGATTTCTCTCCTCTGATCCGCAATTCCTTGTCCTTGTAATCTCTTGCTTTCTGCTTCCGCTCTTGCGATGGCCACGATTTTAATACGATCTGCTTCGGCTTCATATTCAGCTGCGACTTTTTCTCTTTCCGAAGCGTTAATCCTGTTCATCGCTGCCTTTACTTGCATGTCGGGATCTATATCCGTAACCAAGGTTTTTATGATGTCATAACCGTAATCTTGCATCGCTTCGTTCAATTCACTTTTTACCGCAATGGCGATGTCGTCTTTTCTTTCAAAAACGTCATCCAGTTTCATTTTTGGAACTTCCGCCCTTACCACGTCAAAAACATAAGAGGTAATCTGATCGTGTGAATTTTCCAGTTTGTAAAAAGCATCATATACCTTAATGGCAATAACTTGGAACTGAACAGATATTTTCAATTTCACAAAAACATCATCTTTCGTTTTTGTTTCCACAAGCACATCCAATTGCTGGACTTTAAGATTGATTCTTCCTGCAACTTTATCAAAAACGGGTATTTTAAAATGTAAACCAGATCCGCGGATACTTAAAAATTTTCCAAATCGTTCGATTACTGCGGAAGTCTGCTGTTTCACGGTGAATATTCCGGAAATAAGAATAATGAATAAAAGAAAAAATGAAGCAATAATGAAGAACATACCCATGATTAGAAATTTTTTAAATTAATGAAAGATAATAAAATTTTAAGATTAAGTTAACAAATCAAAACGAATCTCATTCACAGTTTGAAATGGCTATTTTTAATCTGTTCACTGTTTCATTTTTCCCGATTAATCCTGCAATTTCATACAAGTCCGGACCTTGCAAAGCACCCACCAAAGCAATCCTAAAAGGTTGCATCACTTTTCCAAAACCAATTTCTTTGGAGGTTATCCAGGTTTTCACTGCTTCCTGAACTTTTTCAGATTCAAAAACAGGTATATTTATCAAAACCTCAATTAATTCGGATAAAATTTCGTTTGTATCTTCTTTCCAAGCTTTTTTGACTGCTTTCTCATCATATTCCTCTGGTGCTTCAAAGAAATATCTTCCCAATTCCCAAAAATCACGGACAAAGACTGCTCTCTCCTTTAGTAAAGCCACTACTTCCGCAGTATAATTAAGATTGGAATCAATATTCTTCGAATTTAAAAAATCAGAGAATTGCTTGGCCAAAATCGCATTATCAGTGTTTTGCAAATAATGTTGTTGAAACCATTTGGTTTTCTCCGGATCAAATTTTGCCCCTGATTTGTTGACTTTAGAAAGATCAAAAGCCGAAATCAATTCTTCCAAATTGAAAAATTCTTGCTCTGTTCCCGGATTCCATCCCAAGAACGCCAACATATTCACAACCGCTTCGGGCAAATAACCATCTTCCCGATAGCCAGCAGAAATTTCTCTCGTAGCAGGATCTTTCCATTCTAAAGGAAAAACAGGAAAGCCCATTTTATCTCCGTCGCGCTTGCTCAATTTTCCTTTTCCCTGTGGTTTCAGAATTAATGGCAAATGCGCAAATTTTGGAATTTCCCAACCAAAAGCTTTGTAGAGCAAAACGTGCAATGCCATTGACGGCAACCATTCCTCGCCCCGAATTACGTGGCTGATTTCCATTAAATGATCATCAACTATATTCGCCAAATGGTAAGTCGGCATCCCATCGCTTTTATACAAAACTTTGTCGTCCAAAACATTGGTATCGATATGCATTGTTCCACGGATTTCATCTTGTAAAGTCAACGATTCATCCTGTGGCGATTTAAATCTGACCACATACGGAGTTCCAGAAGCTATTTTTTCCCTTGTTTCTTCCGCAGAAAAAGAAAGTGAATTCTTTAATTTTTGTCGATTGTGCCAGTTGTAAATAAATGTTTTTCCGTTTGCTTCATGATCTTGTCGATGTGCTTCCAATTCTTCAGCGGTGTCAAAAGCATAATAGGCATTTCCGGATTCCAGAAGAACATCTACATATTTTTTATAAATGTCTTTTCGCTCACTTTGTCGGTAAGGTCCACAATTTCCTTCCTTTCCGGGACCTTCGTCATACATAATATTGCACCATTTCAAGGATTCAATAATATAATCTTCGGCACCTTCAACGAAACGGTTACGGTCTGTGTCTTCTATCCGAAGTAAAAAATCACCGTTGTGCTTCTTGGCAAATAAATAATTGAAAAGTGCGGTTCTTACTCCGCCTATATGAAGTGGGCCTGTTGGACTTGGTGCAAAACGTACTCTGACTTTTTTGGACATTGCTAACTTTTTTTGAAAGCGGTAAAGATAAAGGTTTCTAACACGAAAATGAATTTTGAAAGTTGCCGAAATACCAAAAATTGAAAATTGGGGTTTAAAATATAATTGTACTTTTAGGGGTTAAATATTTAGGAGAGAGGCGCATGGATAATTTTGTTATTCTAAAGCAAAAATTAGAGGAATTTATTCGGAAGTTTTACATCAACCAATTGATAAAAGGAGGAATTTTATTTGTTGGCATCAGCTTGTTATATTTAATATTATTGCTCTCTGTCGAATATTTTTTATGGCTGAATCCACTCGGAAGGACTATTATGTTTTGGTCTTTCGTAAGTGTTTCGGTTTTTCTGATTTGTAAATTTCTGATTATTCCGCTTTTCAAATTGTTCAGGATTTCGAAAGGAATCAATTATACCGATGCTTCCAAGATGATTGGAAGTCATTTCCCTCAAGTCAATGATAAATTGCTGAACGTACTTCAGTTAAAGAACAATTCCGAAGAAACAGAATTGCTCATTGCCGGAATCAACCAGAAAATCAAGGAAATGGAACCGGTTCCTTTTAAATCGGCTATCGATTTCAGGGGAAATTGGAAATATGCAAAATTCGCTTTCTTTCCGTTGCTGATTGTTTTGCTGATTTATATCAGTGGGAATATCAATATGCTTTCCGAAAGTTATCAAAGAGTTGTGAATTACGAAGTTGCCTATCAACCACCAGCGCCATTTTCATATTTTCTTTTGAATCCGAATTTGACGGTTGAAGAAAATGCTGATTTCTTGATTTCCGTGGAAGTAAAAGGAAATTATATTCCGGAGGACGTCAGTATAAATTATGGTGGACAATCTTATTTTTTGGAACAAAAAAATCTGGGGCGTTTTGAATACACATTTCAAAAAGTTGATGCGCCAATCCAATTTTATTTTTCTGCAAATGAAATTGAATCCAAACAATATCAATTGAATGTGGTTGAAGTTCCTAAGATGCTCAATTTTGAAATGTTCCTTGATTTTCCGGCTTATACGAAGAAGCAGGATATTTCCGTGCACGGATCGGGTAACTCCATTGTTCCGGAAGGAACCAAAGTAAAGTGGGTGATTGCAACCGAATCTACAGATAAAATTATTTTGCAAGAACAGGATACGTTGTTTTATTTTAATGAAGATAATGGGATTTTTCAATTTGAAAAGAGAGCGTTTCAGAGTTTCGAATATCAAATTAAAACTTCTAATGACGCGGTGAAAGATTACGAAAAATTGTCTTACGGAATTCAGGTAATTAAGGACAATTATCCTCAGCTTTTTTTGGAATCAAAAAGGGATTCTGTTGATTCGGAAACCTATTATTTTAAAGGTCGCGCGACAGATGATTATGGTATTTCAAACGTTAAACTGGTTTATTACGGATTAGATGCTCCAAATAAAAAGGCCAGTTTAGAAATTCAGGCCCCAAAATCGAATCTTTTGGAATTTCTATATGTTTTTCCAGGTAATATTGATTTAACGGAAGGTAAGTCTTATCAATTTTATTTTGAAGTATTTGATAATGATGCTATTAACGCTTCAAAAAGTGTAAAAAGCAAGGTTTATGATTTTAGAAAAAGGACCAATTCTGAAATTGTGGAGCAAAATTTTGAAAATCAGAAGGAATCCATAGAAGGGATGAACAATTCTTTGGAAAAGTTGAAATTTTCAGAAGAAGAATTGCAAAAAATAATGAATTCACAGAAAGAAAATCGAAAACTCGACTTCAATGACCAAAGAAGATTGAAAGATTTTTTGGAGAGACAAAAGAAACAGGAAGAAATTTTAAGACAGCATCAG
The DNA here is from genome assembly GCA_035705495.1 of Salinimicrobium sp. Lineage (GTDB taxonomy): Bacteria > Bacteroidota > Bacteroidia > Flavobacteriales > Flavobacteriaceae > DASSWB01. The sequence goes on from DASSWB010000017.1 coordinate 44,968, forward strand.
GAAAAATTAAAAAACTCGTTCAAAGAGAAGTTGGAAGAGGAGGATTTTAAAAAGGAACTTGAAAGAAGGCTGGAAAATAGTGAGAAAGAACTTCAAGAGAATGAAAAATTGAGGGAAGAGCTGGAAGATTACATTGAGAAAATCAATGAAGAGGAATTGGGCAGAAAGCTTGAGGAAATGTCGAAGAAAAGTGATATTCAGAAAAGAAATATGGAACAGCTGCTGGAATTGACAAAACGATATTATGTACAAGAAAAGCAAAGAAAGATTGCGGAAGATTTAGAGGAATTGACCAGAAAGCAAGAAGCACTTTCGGAAAAGACTGGCGAAGAAAATTCTTTGGAAGAGCAAAAAAGGTTGACTCAGGAATTTCAGAATTTGGAAAAGGAAATGGAAGAGCTTCAGAAGGAAAATGAGAAATTGAAAGCACCAATGGAGATTCCCGAAAATGAGGAATTAGAGAAAGAAATACAGGAAGAACAAAAAGACGCTGAAGAGGAGCTGGGCAAGAAGGAAAAATCTGCTGCCAAAAAGCATCAAAAGGAAGCCGCCAAGAAAATGCAGGAAATGCAAAAAAAGATGGAGATGGGAATGGAAATGCAAGGCGGTGAAGCCATGATGGAAGATGCGGAAATGCTACGTCAGATTTTGGACAATCTTGTAAAATTTTCTTTTGAGCAAGAAGATCTGTTGGAGGATTTTCGTGAAATGCCTGAGAAGAGTCCGAAGTTTTCAAGCAAACTCCGGGAGCAAAATATTTTAAAAGTTCATTTTCAACATGTAGATGACAGTTTGTATTCTTTGGCTTTGAGAAATCCGATGGTGAAGGAAGATGTTTTCAAGAAGTTAAGTGACGTCGAATTTTATTTGGATAAATCTTTGGAACTCATTGCGGAAAACCAAATTAGGCAAGGCATTGGAAGTCAGCAATACGTAATTACAGCCGCCAATGATTTGGCTGTTATGTTAAGTCAGTTGTTGGAAAGCATGAAAAACGCTTCGGCTTCAGGAAGTGGTAGCGGGAAGAGCGGAGGAAAAGGTTTTCAGTTGCCCGACATCATTAAAAAACAAGGTGAATTGGGAGAGAAAATGGGAGAAGGATTGAAGAAAGGGGAAAAAGGAAAGACCGGGGAGGGAGAAAAAGGACAACAAGGAGAAGGAAAGCAGCAAGGGGAAGGTGAAGGAAAAAATGGAAATTCTGGAGAAGGGGAAAATGGCAAAGGAGGAGAAAAGAACGGAAATGGAAGTCAGATGAATTCCGAAAAAATGAGTGGCGAAATTTTTCAGATATATAAGGAACAGCAACAATTGAGACAACAATTGCAGGATAGAATGCAGCGTGACGGTTTTTCAAAGGAAGAAAATAGCCTTTTGAGGCGAATGGAAGAAGTAGAGCAGGATTTGTTGAGAAAGGGTTTTGACGGTGAGACTATGAGAAAGATGGAAAGCATCAAACATCGATTATTGGAACTGGACAAGGCACTTTTAAAACAAGGTGAGGAGCAGAAACGGGAATCTGAAACTGGGAAAAGGGATGCTGTAAATCAAGCAGATGAACTCCGGCTGAAAGCAAAAGAATATTTTGATATGATTGAGATATTAAATCGACAAGCATTACCTTTGCGCGAAATTTACAAACTAAAAGTAGAAGATTATTTTGACGCAGGGAATCATTAATTTTTTTGCTGAGAATTCTTTCGTTTTTAAAAACGAAAAGAATTACGAGGATTGGCTAAGGCGTGTAATTGTTTCCGAAGGAAAGGAATTGGAGGAAATCAATTATATTTTTTGTGACGACGAGTATCTTTTGGAAATCAATCAAAAGTATTTGGATCATGATACATTTACGGATATCATCAGTTTCGACTATTCAGTAGGAAAAATATTACAGGGGGAGATTTACATCAGCACGGAACGGGTTTCTGAAAATGCTCAGGAATTTGGGGTTTCATTCGAAGAAGAACTTAAACGAGTGATGGTCCACGGTATTTTGCACTTGTGTGGATACAAGGATAAAACTACTGAGGAAGAATCTGAAATGCGTCAAAAGGAAGAGGAGAAAATACAAATGTTCCACGTGGAACAATAGAAGAAAAATATGTTTGACAAGGTATATGATGTTGTGGTTGTTGGCGGGGGTCACGCAGGAAGTGAGGCAGCTGCTGCTGCCGCAAATATGGGGAGTAGTACGCTGTTAATCACAATGAATCTTCAGAATATTGCCCAAATGAGCTGCAATCCTGCAATGGGCGGAATCGCAAAAGGGCAAATTGTGAGGGAAATTGACGCTTTAGGCGGATATAGCGGAATTGTAAGCGATACGAG